>JAUPTP010000087.1 GCA_030918015.1 Pseudomonadota bacterium | reverse complement strand
CTTGAACGCCGTCTCGCCGTCGACCTGCTTCGTGTCGCCGGCCAGCGCGCCTTCCAGGATTTCCATGCCGTTGGCGATGGTCTGGAAGAAGCGCTCCTCCTCGGTCTTGAGCACCTCGGTGATGCGCTTTTCCTGGGCGCGCAGCTCGGGATAGGCCTCGCCCATCTCCTGGGCCAGCGCCGCCACCAGCGTGTGGAAGAACGGCGTGCGCGCGCCCAGCTTGTAGCCGTGGCGGATCGCGCGGCGGGCGATGCGGCGCAGCACGTAGCCGCGGCCTTCGTTGCTCGGGATCACGCCGTCGGCCACCGTGAACGAGGTGGCGCGGATGTGGTCGGCGATCACCTTCAGCGAGGGGCTGGCGCGGTCGCAGTCGCCGGCACCGGCCGCATCGACCGCGGCCTTGGCGGCGTCGATCAGCGCCACGAAGGTGTCGATCTCGTAGTTCGAGTGCACATGCTGCAGCACCGCGGTGATGCGCTCCAGGCCCATGCCGGTGTCGACCGACGGCTTGGGCAGCGGGTGCATCACGCCGTCTTCGGTGCGGTTGAACTGCATGAAGACGTTGTTCCAGATCTCGATGTAGCGGTCGCCGTCTTCATCGGGGCTGCCCGGGGGGCCGCCGGCCACATCCGGGCCGTGGTCGAAGAAGATCTCGGTGCACGGGCCGCAGGGGCCGGTGTCGCCCATCATCCAGAAGTTGTCGGACATGTAGCGTCCGCCCTTGTTGTCGCCGATGCGCACGATGCGCTCGGCCGGCACGCCCACCACCTTGTTCCAGATCTCGTAGGCCTCGTCGTCCTCGGAGTAGACGGTGACCCAGAGCTTGTCCTTGGGCAGCTTGAAGTGCTCGGTCAGCAGCTCCCACGCGAACGAGATCGCGTCGTGCTTGAAGTAGTCGCCGAACGAGAAGTTGCCCAGCATCTCGAAGAAGGTGTGGTGCCGCGCGGTGTAGCCCACATTGTCGAGATCGTTGTGCTTGCCACCGGCGCGGATGCACTTCTGCGAGGTGGTGGCGCGGCTGTAGGCGCGCTTGTCGAAGCCCAGGAACACGTCCTTGAACTGGTTCATCCCGGCGTTGGTGAACAGCAGCGTCGGGTCGTCGCCCGGCACGACCGGGCTGGAGGCGACGATCTGGTGGCCCTTCGACTCGAAGAACTTCAGGAAGGTGGAACGGATTTCGGAGGCTTTCATCCTTGGGCTTTCGACGGCTGGCCGGGTGGCCTGGGGTGAGCGGAGCAAAGTTTTCGATTATAGAAGTTCGCCCTCGGGGCGGTCGCCGGAGTCGCCGCCGTCGCGCCCGCCGGCGCGGATGCGCTCGGCCAGGAAGTCGAACAGGCGCTCCTCGCCGCAGAAGGCGACGTTGAAGCGGATCCAGGCGGTGGGCTGCATCGTGGCGGTGAACAGGTGGCCGGGGCCGAGCATGATGTCGCTCTCGGCGGCCTGGTTGGAGAGCGCGCCGGCGTCGGGCAGCTGCGGATGGCGCGCCCACAGGAACATGCCGGCCTTCGGCTCCGAGAAGATCTCGAAGCCCAGGCGCGCCAGCCGGCCCGCGACCCGCTGGTGCGCCTCGGCCAGGCGGTCGCGCAGCGCCTTCAGGTGCTTGCGCCAGCGCCCCTCGGTGAGCGCGCCGTAGACCAGCCGCTCGCTGAACTCCGACGAGGTCAGGCCCGAGATCATCTTCAGCTGCGCCAGGTCCTCGATCAGGTCCGGATGCGCCACCAGATAGCCCACCCGCAGGTTGGGCGAGATGGTCTTGGAATAGCTGCCGACGTAGATCACCCGCGAGAGCTGGTCCAGGCTGGCCAGCGACGGGCGCGGCTCCGGATCCAGATCGACATAGATGTCGTTCTCGACGACGAGGAAGTCATGCTTCTCGGCCAGCTGCAGCACCCGGTGCAGGTGCGCGAGCTGCGCGGTCGAGCCGGTCGGGCTCTGCAGGCGCGGCTGGGTGAAGAAGACCTTGGGACGGTGCTCGATGATGAGCTTCTCGAGCGTGGGCAGGTCGTAGCCGTGCGGCGTGCGGGGCACGCCCACCAGCTTCGCACCGGCGAAGCGCAGCGAGAACAGCAGGTTGGCGTAGCCGGGATCGTCGACCAGCACCGCGTCTCCGGCGCGCACCAGCCGGCGCGCGGCCAGGTCGAGCGCCTGGCTGGAGCCCTGCGTCAGCAGCACCTGCTCGGGCACGATGGCGATCTCCTGCTCGGCCATCGCGTCGCGGATGAACTCGCGCAGCGCCGGGAAGCCCTTGGGGTCGCCATAGCCGCCGAGGTCGATGCTGTCGGCCGCCAGCGCGCGCAGGCTGCGGCGCACGCCGTCCTCGAACAGCCACTCGTGCGGCAGCCAGCCGCAGCCGGCCTTCATCGACAGGTGGCGGTTCTCGAAGATCTTGCGCAGGTACCAGGCCGAGTCGAAGCTGTAGCCGCCGCCGGGCAGGCCGGGCGGACCGGACTCGCGGTTCTCGACCGCCGCGCGCTTGCGCACGAAGAAGCCCGAATGCGGCCGCGAGACCAGATAGCCGAGCGCGACCAGGCGGTCATAGGCCTCGACGACGGTGAAGACGCTGACCTCGTGCGCATGGGCGAACTGGCGGATCGAGGGCACCTTGGTGCCGGCACGCAGGGCACCGTCGTCGATCAGGCGGCGCAGGCCGTCGACGATCTGGGTGACCAGCGGGATGGAGGACTGGGGCTGAAGGGTGAACATGGCTGAGGCCGAGTCTAGCGCCGCGCGCCGGGTCCATCACCTCGGCTGTACCGGTGCCCGCGCCTGCACAGTGCGCGAGCCGATCGCGCCGGCTGTACATGGTCCCTGCCGGATCGCGCCCCTAGAGTCGAAGCCTTCGATCCCCGACCCCGACTCACTGCCAGGACCTCTGCCCGATGCAACGCGAACCCAACCTGACCAACGCCGCCCTGATGGCCCGCCGCCGCGCCGCCCTGCCCGTCGGGCTGGGCCAGGCCCACGAGATCTTCGTCGACCGGGCCGAGAACGCCGAGGTCTGGGATGTCGAGGGCCGTCGCCTGATCGACTTCGCCGGCGGCATCGCGGTGCTCAACACCGGCCACCGTCACCCGGCGCTGGTCGAGGCGGTCAAGGCCCAGCTCGACCGCTACTCGCACACCTGCTTCCAGGTGCTGGCCTACGAGCCCTATGTCGAGCTGGCCGAGCGCCTGAACACGATGGCGCCGGGCGCCTTCGCCAAGAAGAGCTTCTTCATGACCACCGGCGCCGAGGCGGTCGAGAACGCGGTCAAGGTCGCGCGCGCCTACACCAAGCGCTCAGGTGTCATCGCCTTCGGCGGCGGCTTCCACGGCCGCACCATGATGGGCATGGCGCTGACCGGCAAGGTCGTGCCGTACAAGGTCGGCTTCGGCCCCTTCCCGGCCGAGGTCTACCACGCCAAGTTCCCCTGCGCGCTGCACGGTGTGAGCACCGCCGATTCGCTGGCCTCGATCGAGGCGCTGTTCAAGTACGACGTCGAGCCCTCGCGCGTGGCGGCGATCATCCTGGAGCCTGTGCAGGGCGAAGGCGGCTTCTACGAGGCCCCGATCGACTTCATCAAGGCGCTGCGCGAACTGTGCGACCGCCACGGCATCCTGCTGATCGCCGACGAGGTGCAGACCGGCGCCGGCCGCACCGGCCGCTGGCTGGCCTGCGAAAGCTGGTTCGAGCAGGCCGGCGTCGCCCCGGACATCATCACGATGGCCAAGTCGCTGGGCGGCGGCTTCCCGCTGTCGGCGATCATCGGCCGCGCCGAGGTGATGGATGCCTCCGCCCCGGGCGGCCTGGGCGGCACCTACTCCGGCAACCCGCTGGCCTGCGCCGCCGCGCTGGCGGTGATCGACACCTTCGAGAAGGAAAGCCTGCTCGCGCGCAGCCAGGCCGTGGGCGAGCACCTGAAGGCCGGCCTGAAGCAGATCGCCGAACGCCACAGCGCGATCGGCGACATCCGCGGCCCCGGCGCGATGATCGCCATCGAGCTGTTCACCGACGGTGACCTGGCCCGTCCGGACGCCGACCGCACCCGCCGCATCGTCGCGGAAGCCTTGCGCCGCGGCCTGATCCTGCTGTCGTGCGGCGTGTACGCCAATGTCATCCGCATCCTGGTGCCGCTGACCGCCTCCGATGCCCTGCTCGACGAAGGCCTGGCAGTGCTGTCGGACTGCTTCGACGCGACGGCCTGAGCGGCCAGGGAGCGCCCCCAACCCGCTTTCCTTTTTCAAGACTTCCGGCTTCAGCCGGGAGGCTCTGGAGTTTGGGATGAGGGTTCCGTGGGGCGCTTTTATCGTGGTTTCAGGCCCAGCAATTCAAAGCTGTTAGTGCTTAATTGCAAGAAAAGCAGAATCACCTCGTCTGCTCCAGGCCAGGACAGTGCGCGCCGCGGGCGCGACGGCTGTCGATTTCCTGCAACATCGCGGGGCGGGCAGAAAAAAATTTCTGCCCCTTGCTGTGGTCGGGATGAGCTCATCGGCACGGATTTACAGCATTTCCGCCGCACTGCAAACGATTCCGACCGGGTCTTTGCCCGCTCGAGCCTCTTTTCGGGGCATGCACCGCACCAGTGCAAGACATGCCGCACCGCTCTTGAACAGAGGGCAAGTCTGTACAGGCGGTACCACCTGCACAGTGCGTCGGCACCGGGCCCTGTCTGTGCATGTTGTCGCGACAAGCCCCCTCCTACAGTCCGGGCGTCCTGCAGCACGGACCCCTTGTCCGCCGCGCCCCGCGTCGAGCACCACCCCGATCCACACCCGAGCACCCGAAGACGATGAGCAACCCTGCCCTGGTTCAATTCAAAGGCGTCCAGAAGACCTATGACGGCCTGAGTCTGGTGGTGCGCAATCTCGACCTGGACATCCGCCGCGGCGAGTTCCTGTCGCTGCTGGGCCCGTCGGGTTCGGGCAAGACGACCACGCTGATGATGCTGGCCGGCTTCGAGTCGCCCACCGCCGGCGAGATCCTGCTCGACGGCCGGCCGATCACGAAGACGCCGCCGCACAAGCGCAACTTCGGCATGGTGTTCCAGAACTACGCGCTGTTCCCGCACATGACGGTGGCGGCCAACGTGGCCTATCCGCTGACGGTGCGCAAGGTGCCGAAGATCGACATCGACAAGCGCGTGGCGCGTGCGCTCGACATGGTCCAGCTCGGCGGCAAGGGCGACCGCTTTCCCTCGCAGCTCTCCGGCGGCCAGCAGCAGCGCGTGGCGCTGGCGCGCGCGCTGGTGTTCGAGCCGCAGCTGGTGCTGATGGACGAGCCGCTGGGCGCGCTGGACAAGCAGCTGCGCGAGCACATGCAGATCGAGCTGAAGGAGCTGCACCGCCAGCTCGGCGTGACCTTCGTCTACGTCACGCACGACCAGGGCGAGGCGCTGACGATGAGCGACCGCGTCGCCGTCTTCAACGACGGCCTGATCCAGCAGATCGACATCGTCGACCGCCTCTACGAGACGCCGTCGAACCGCTTCGTGGCCGGCTTCGTCGGCGACAGCACGGTGCTGGAGGGCACGCTCGGCGCCGACGACCACCACGGCCGCTGCGAGCTGGTGCTGCCCACCGGCGAGCGCCTGGCCGGCGTCAACGTCAACCAGGTCCAGCCGGGCGAGCGGGTCACCGCCTCGGTCCGCCCCGAACGCATCGAGGCGCTGCTGACCCATCCGGCCGCCAACGACAACGTGATCCAGGCCGCGATCAACGATGTCATCTACTTCGGCGACCACCTGCGCCTGCGCTGCGCGGTGGCCGGCCAGGCCCAGGCCACCGTCAAGGTGCCGCTGGGCGAGCAGATGCCGCAGGCCGGCCAGCCGGTGTGGCTGCGCATCGCGCCGCAGTTCCTGCGCGTCTACGCCTGAGGCGCCCGACCGCGCCCTCGCCCCGACCCCGTTTCCTTCCGCCCCTTCCGCCCCTTCCGCTCTCTCACAGAGGATCTCTCGTCATGAAGAACGCTACCGTTTCCCTGGTCGTGGCCGCCGCGGCCTCGCTGCTGGCCGGCTCGGCGCTCGCGCAGAGCCAGCTGACCGTCGTCAACTTCGGCGGCGCCAACGGCAACGCGCAGAAGAAGGCCTATGTCGAGCCCTTCGAGAAGGCCACCGGCACCAAGATCGTCGGCGTCGAATACAACGGCGAGCAGGCCAAGATCAAGGCCATGGTCGAGACGAAGAAGGTGACCTGGGACCTGGTCGAGGTCGAGAGCCCGGATGCGGCGCGCGGCTGCGACGAGGGCCTGTTCGAGAAGATCGACTGGGCCAAGGTCGGCAACAAGGCCGACTTCCAGCCGGCGGCGGTGCAGGAATGCGCGGTCGGCATCTTCGTGTGGTCCACCGTCATGGCCTACAACGGCGACAAGCTCAAGGACGGCCCCAAGACCTGGGCCGACTTCTGGGACACCAAGAAGTTCGCCGGCAAGCGCGGCATGCGCAAGGGCGCGCGCTACAACCTCGAGTTCGCGCTGATGGCCGACGGCGTGCCGTCGAAGGACGTCTACAAGGTGCTGGGCACGCCCTCGGGCGCCGAGCGCGCGTTCAAGAAGATGAGCGAGCTCAAGCCCTCGATCCAGTGGTGGGAGGCCGGCGCGCAGCCGCCGCAGTTCCTGGTCGCCGGCGACGTGGTGATGGCCACCGCCTACAACGGCCGCATCGACGCCGCGCAGCGCGAAGGCAAGAACCTGAAGATCAGCTGGACCGGCGGCATCTATGACCTGGACTACTGGGTCATCCCGAAGGGCACGCCCAACAAGGACCTGGCGATGAAGTTCATCACCGCCGCCTCGCAGCCCGAGGCCCAGGCCGAGTACGCCAAGCAGATCTCCTACGGCCCGACCAACAACAAGGCCCTGGCCAAGCTCGACGCCAAGACCCTGGCGCTGCTGCCGACCTCGCCGGCCAACTCGAAGGACGCGCTGAAGTTCGACATCACCTTCTGGGCCGACCAGGGCGAGGCGCTGGAGAAGCGCTTCGCCGCCTGGGCCGCCCAGTAAGCGTCCTTTCGCGCGCACCGCCCTCGCCCGCACTTCCCGAGTTCCCGTCCGATCGACACCATGCACAGCCTCGCCCTCGACGACCATGCTGCCTCCGCCCGCGCGGGCGGCCAGGACCTTGCCCGCGCGCTGCAGCGCGCCGAGCGGCGCCGCAAGCTGACCGCCGCCAGCCTGACGCTGCCGCTGCTGGTCTTCCTGCTGCTGACCTTCCTGGTGCCGATCGGCGCGCTGCTCAAGCGCGCGGTCGAGAACCCGGAGGTGGCCGACGTGCTGGTGCACACCGGCGAGGCCCTGGCGGGCTGGAACCGCCAGGACCTGCCGCCGCCAGCGGCCTTCGTCGGCCTGGCGCGCGACCTGGGCGCGCTGCCCGACAGCGCGCAGGCCGGCACGCTGGCGCGCCGGCTCAACTCCGAGGTGCCGGGCGCGCGCTCGCTGGTCATGAAGACCTACCGGGCGCTGCCCCTGGGCGAGGGCCTGAGCCCCGAGCAGACGCGCGAGCGCCTGCTCGAGGTCGACGCGCGCTGGGGCGAGGCGCTCTACTGGCAGGCGATCGCCAAGAACGCCAGCCGCTGGACGCCCGACTATCTGCTCGCCGCGGTCGACCTGCGCCGCGACGCGGCCGGCCACATCGAGGCCATGCCGGCCGAGCAGGCGGTCTTCGGCAAGATCCTGCTGCGCACCTTCAGCATCTCCGCGGTGGTCACGGTGCTGTGCCTGCTGCTGGCCTACCCGCTGGCCTACTGGCTCTCCACCTTGCCCGAGCGCAAAGCCAACGTGCTGATGATTCTGGTGCTGGTGCCTTTCTGGACCTCCATCCTGGTGCGTGTGGCGG
>JAUPTP010000086.1 GCA_030918015.1 Pseudomonadota bacterium | reverse complement strand
ACCAACGTCGACTTCGCCACCGAGGTCACGCTGCAGCCGCTGGAGCGCTATGCGCTGGACGCGGCGATCCTGTTCTCCGACATCCTGACCGTGCCCGACGCGATGGGCCTGGGCCTGAGCTTCGCGCTGGGCGAAGGGCCGAAGTTCGCCAAGGTGGTGCGCGACGAGGCCGCGGTCGCGGACCTGGCGGTTCCGGACATGGCCAAGCTGCAATATGTGTTCGATGCGGTGAGCTCGATCCGCAAGGCCCTGAACGGCCGCGTGCCGCTGATCGGCTTCTCCGGCAGCCCGTGGACGCTGGCCTGCTACATGGTCGAGGGCGGCGGCAGCGACGACTATCGCCAGGTCAAGTCGCTGATGTACCGCCGGCCGGACCTGATGCACCGCATCCTGGCGGTCAACGCCGACTCGGTCGCCGCCTACCTGAATGCGCAGATCGAGGCGGGCGCGCAGGCGGTGATGATCTTCGACAGCTGGGGCGGCGTGCTGGCCGACGGCGCCTTCCAGGAGTTCAGCCTGGCCTACACCCGGCGTGTGCTGGCGCAGCTCAAGCGCGACCAGGACGGCGTGCAGATCCCGCGCATCGTCTTCACCAAGGGCGGCGGCCTGTGGCTGGACGAGATCGCCGCCAGCGACACCGACGCGGTGGGCCTGGACTGGACGGTCAACCTCGGCCGCGCCCGCGCGCAGGTCGGCCACAAGGTGGCGCTGCAGGGCAACCTGGATCCGAACGTGCTGTTCGGCACCCCCGAGGCGATCGAGCGCGAGGCCATCCGCGTGCTGGAGAGCTTCGGCTCGCATGCCGGCCATGTCTTCAACCTCGGCCACGGCATCAGCCAGTACACCCCGCCGGAGGCGGTCAGCGTGCTGGTCGAGACGGTGCATCGCCATTCGCGGGCGATGCGCGCGGCGGCAACTGCCCGTTTTTGAGGCAATCTGTAGAAAGTCCTTGTATGACAAGGACTTGAAGCGGCTCGTCAGGACTTCTCTACAGAGTTATCCACAGCTTCGGTGGACAGTGTCACGGAATATTCACAGCCCGGCCGGATGACCGTGCGGCTGAAGGTGCTGGTGGATCTGCCGCGCCACAGCCCGCTCGATCCGCTGCTGGACTATCTGGCGCCCGAGGCCTGGCCGGCGGGCACGCTGGTGCGGGTGCCGCTGGGCCGGCGCGAGGTCTGCGGCATCGTCTGGGGACCGGGCGACGAGGCGGCCCGTCCGGACGGCGAGGGCGCGGCGATCGTGCTGCGCGAGATCGTCCAGGGGCTGGACGCGCTGCCCCCGCTGGGCGAGGCCTGGCGCCGGCTGGCGGCCTTCGCGGCCAGCTACTACCAGCGCAGCCTGGGCGAGGTGGCGCTGAGCGCGCTGCCGCCGGACCTGCGCGAGCTGGACGCCACGCAGCTCGCGCGCCGGCTGCGCCGCGGCGACAAGCTCGACCGGGAAGCCGCAAAGGCTGCATCGTCCCCGGCGGCCGATCCTGCCGCCGCCGCTCCGCTGCCCGAGCCCTCCGACGAGCAGCGCGAGGTGCTGGCGCAGCTCGCGGCGATGCCGCCCGGGCCGGTGCTGCTGTTCGGCGCCACCGGCAGCGGCAAGACCGAGGTCTATCTGCGCGAGGCCGCGCGGGTGCTCGAGGCCGGCGGCCAGGTGCTGGTGCTGGTGCCCGAGATCAATCTGACGCCGCAGCTCGAGGCGCGCCTGGCCGCACGCTTTCCCGGCCGGCGCCTGGTGTCGCTGCACAGCGGTCTCTCGCCGGCGCAGCGGCTGCAGGGCTGGCTGGCGGCGCATCTGGGGCGCGCCGACCTGGTGCTGGGCACCCGCATGGCGATCTTCGCCTCGCTGCCGCGCCTGGGCCTGATCGTGATCGACGAGGAGCACGACCCGTCCTACAAGCAGCAGGAGGGCGCGCGCTATTCGGCCCGCGACCTGGCCGTCTGGCGCGGCCGGGCCGAGGGCGTGCCGGTGCTGCTGGGCTCGGCCACGCCCTCGCTGGAGAGCTGGCACAACGCGCTGCCGGCGGCCGAGGGCGGGGCGGGGCGCTATCGCCGACTGGACATGCCCGCGCGCATCGGGGGCGGCGCGCTGCCGCGGGTGCGCACCGTCGATCTGGCGCGCATCGCCGCGCAGTTCGGCAAGCGTGCGGTCTACAGCCAGCCGCTGGCGCCGCCCCTGGTGGATGCCATGCGCGAGCGCCTGGAGCGCGGCGAGCAGAGCCTGGTGCTGCTGAACCGCCGCGGCTATGCGCCGGTGCTGCACTGCACCTCCTGCGGCTGGAAGAGCGACTGCGCGCACTGCAGCGCCTGGCGGGTCTTCCACCGCAGCGACCGCACGCTGCGCTGCCACCACTGCGGCTTCTCCGAGCGCGTGCCCTTCGCCTGCCCGGGCTGCGGCGACCCGGACCTGCAGCCGATGGGCCGCGGCACCGAGCGGCTCGAGGAGCAGATCGCCGAGCTGCTGCCCGGCGCACGCATCGGCCGCATCGACGCCGACACCACCCGCCACAAGGGCAGCCTGGAGAGCCAGCTCGCACAGGTGCACGACGGCGAGATCGACGTGCTGGTCGGCACGCAGATGGTCGCCAAGGGCCACGACTTCCGCCGCATGACGCTGGTGGCGGCGGTGCAGGCCGACGCGGCGCTGTTCTCCAGCGACTTCCGCGCGCCCGAGCGGCTGTTCGCGCTGCTGATGCAGGCCGGCGGGCGCGCCGGGCGCGACGCCGAGCTGGCCGGGCGCAGCGAGATCTGGCTGCAGACCTGGCATGCGGCGCATCCGCTCTATGCGGCGCTGCGCCGGCATGACTATCCGGCCTTCGCCGCCGCGCAGCTGCTCGAGCGCGAATCGGCCGCGATGCCGCCCTATGCCTTCCAGGCGCTGCTGCGCGCCGAGGCCCGCAGCCAGCAGGCCGCCTGCGACTTTCTTGATGCGGTGTCGGCCGCGACGCTGGACTGGCCCGAGGCGGCCGAGGTGCTGATCTTCCCGCCAGTGCCCGCGCCCATCCAGCGGGTGGCCGATGTGGAGCGTGCGCAGATGCTGCTCGAGGCCTCGTCGCGCCAGGCGCTGCACCGCCTGCTGGCGCGCTGGCAGCCGGTGCTGGCCCAGGCGGCGTCGGGCAGCGGTGAGGCGCGCATCCTGCGCTGGGCGCTGGATGTCGACCCGCTGTCGATCTGAGCGGGGTCCCGACTGTGGTGTGACAACCAAGTAAACAGACGATTACATCACTGTTTTTTAATCTTTTGTCGCACTTTTCTTGTGCTAGGCCCATCCCGATGGGGGGCGGTCAAGCCGGATGTCGCAGATCTGCTGTACAACTGAAAATGACGCGCTCCAGGGCAGAAAGAGGGTTTTTGCCCTTCGGAGCGATTGCATTCGAGAGGCGCAAAGTTCATGGGAGCCAGTGACAAGACCACGGCCAGCGGCTGGCATGCCCGTGTCGCATCGACGGCGTCGTCGATGCCGCGGTCCTCGGGCGATCGCGCGGGTGCATCCGGGCAAGGGGGAAAGAAAATGACAGCCAAACCGCTCGACGTGCGCTGGCGCCGCATCGACGAGCTCGACGAGCGCGATCTGCAGGCCTGGACGGCGCTGGAGTCGCGTGCCATCGAGCCCAATGCCTACCTGTCGCCCCATTTCGTGCTGCCGGCGCTGCGGCATCTCGATGCCGGCATGAGGCCGGTGCTGGCCTGGATCGAGGAGCGGGGCAGCCGCACGCTGATGGGCGTGGGCGTGTTCCGCCGCAGTCCGGGCACCCGCAGCTTCCCGTGGCCGCATCTGAGCGCCTATCTGTCCTGCCACAGCTTCCTGGGCGGGCTGCTGCTCGATGCCGAGCAGATCGACGGCGCGGTGGCGGCGCTGATGCGTGGCCTCGGCGGCCTGTCGATCTCGCAGGGGCTGGTGCTGCCGAAGACCGACTGCGACGGTCCGCTGGCCCAGGCCCTGGCGCGCCATCTCGAGCCGCGCGGCCTGCCGATGCTCAAGCTGGGCCCGCAGGAGCGCGCCATGCTCGACATGAGCGCCTGCGGCGAGGACATGCTGCGCGACCTGCTCGGCAAGAAGATCAACGAGGTCAACCGCTGCCGCCGCCGCCTGGCCGAGATGGGCGAGCTGAGCTGGCACTGCTTCGGCCAGGACGGGCCGCTGCCCGAGGCCGCCATCGAGAACTTCCTGCACCTGGAGCACCAGGGCTGGAAGGGCGAGTCGGGCACCTCGGTGCGCTCGGTGCCGGCGGAAGAGGCCTTCTTCCGCGAGATGGTGGCGCGCTTCGATGCCGAGGGCCGCGCGCTGTTCACCGAGCTGCACCTCAACGGCCGGGCGATCGCCTCGACCTGCAATTTCATCTCGGGCACGATGGGCTTCGCCTTCAAGGTGGGCTGGGATCCGGAGCTGCGCAAGTTCGGCCCCGGCATGCTCAACGAGATCGAGTTCATCCGCCAGGGCCGCGAGCGCTGCCCGAACCTGACGATGTTCGAGAGCGGCGCCTCGGCCGATTCCTTCATCAGCAAGCTCTGGCCGGGACGGCGCCATCTGGGCGCGCTGCTCGTGCCGGGCAGCCGCCTGGCCAGCGCGGCGATGCTGGCGGCCGAGCGGCTGCGGGAGTCCCGCCGCCGTCAGGCCGAGGCTGCTGCTGCCGCTGCCGCGCCTGCCACGGAGGAGTCCGCCGCGGGAGCCTCCACCCCGGTCTGATGGTCCTGTGCCCGCGAGGCCTGGGGGCCTCTGCCCTGGAGATCTCGCGAAGGCCGCTCACATGAGCCGGTGATCCCGCCAGGACGAGGCGATCCGGTCTCTGCACAAGAAGATGGAGTTTCCGGATGTTCCACGCCCAGTCTGCTGAGGGCACACGGCCCTGCGTCGTGCTGTCCTGTCTCGGGGCCAGCGAAGGCGACATGAATCTGGTGCGCTCGCTGGGCTTGGCGGGCGTGCCGGTGATCGTCGTGGCCGAGTACGACGATCCGCCTTCGCGCCTGTCCCGCTACTGCCAGGAGTTCGTGCGGGTGCCGTGCTTCGCGCAGCAGCCCCAGGCGCTGCTGCAGGCGCTGCGTGAGCTGGCGCGCCGCCACGGCGGACCGCTGCCGGTGCTGCCCTCGGCCGATCCGGATCTCGAGGTGATGGTGCTGCTGCTCGGCCAGGGCGCCGAGGACTGCATCCTCTCCACCATGCCCGATCCCGCGCTGGTGACGCAGCTGATGGACAAGCAGGCCTTCGACCGCCTGGCCGTCGAGCGCCAGCTGCCGGTGCCGCGCTCCTTCGCGCCGCAGACGCCGCAGCAGGCCCGCGAGGTGGCCGGGCAGCTGCGCTATCCGGCCATCGTCAAGCCGGCCACGCCGGTGTCGTGGTGGCAGCAGGCGGCGCTGCCGCTGGAGGTCCGCCGGGCCAAGGCGGTGCGCGTCGACACCCCGGACGAGCTGATGGCGCTGTGCACGCCGCTGCTGTCGCAGCAGGCCGCCTCGCTGGTGCAGGAGTTCATCGAGGGCCCGGACGAGGAGCACTTCGACGTCCACGCCTTCATCGGCCGCGACGGCCAGGTGCAGGCGGTGTTCAGCGGGCGCAAGTGGCGCATCTGGCCGCCGCATGCGGGCAGCGGCTGCTTCGTCGAGAGCCTGAACGAGCCCCGGCTGGAGGCGCTGGCGCTCGACATCCTGGCGCGCCTGGGCTACCGCGGCATCGCCAACATGAACTTCAAGCGCGACAGCCGCACCGGCGAGTTCCTGCTGCTGGAGATCAATCCGCGGGTGAGCCAGTGGGGCATCCTGACGACCCGCTGCGGCGTCAACCTGCCGTGGCTGGCCTGGCGTGATGCGCTGGGCCTGCCCGCGCCGGAGCAGCGGCCCCAGGCCCGCGCCGGGCGCTGGTATGTCAACGGCCTCAACGACTGGCGGGCCATGCGCCAGTACCGGGCCGAGGGGCTGTGGTCGCGCGCGCAGCACCTGCGCTCGCTGCTGCACTGGCCGCTGGTCTGCCAGATGCTCACCTGGCAGGATCCCCGGCCCGTGCTGGTGCTGACGGCGCGCTGGATCGCGCGGAAAATGCGGCCACGCCAGCTGCCGCAGGGGCAGCCGGTCGAGGAATTCCAGGAAAAGACCCCCTCATGACCCCGTCCGCCGCGCCCGTCGTCTCCGATCCTTCTGCTGCAGTCCCGGTCCGCGATCCGGCCGGTCCGCTGCATCTGGCGGTCATCGGGGCCGGGCCGGTGGGGCTGGCCCTGGCGCTGCATGCGGCGCGGCGCCTGCCGCAGGCGCACATCTGCGTGCACGACCGCCTGCCGCCCTCGCACGACGTGACGGCCGATCCGCGCACGCTGGCGCTGTCGCAGGGCAGCGTGGTCGAGCTGCGCCGGCTGGGCGTCTGGGAGGCGATGGCCGAGCATGCCGAGCCGATCCGCCGCGTGCATGTGTCGCAGCAGCAGCCGGGGCTGCTCGATCTGCTGGGGCGCGCGCCCTCGGCGGGGCTGCAGATCCGCGCCGAGGACGAGGGCGTCGAGCAGCTCGGCGCCGTGATTCCCTATGGCCGGCTGGTCGCGCCGATGCGTGCGGCCTGGCTGGCGGCCTGCGCGCGCGAGCCCCGGCGCCTGTCGGCCGTCTGGGGCCAGCCGGTGCGGGACGTGCGCACGGTGGGCGCCGGCGTCGAGGTCGATCTGGCCACCGAGGCGGGCGAGCCCGGCGCCGAGCGCGGCCGGCTGGTCGAGTCCTATGCGCTGGCGGTCATCGCCGAGGGCGGCGTCTACACCGAGCAGGCGCGCCGCGCCGTCACCCGCGACTACCGGCAGACCGCCTGGGTCGGCACGGTCGAGGTGGAGGGCGGCGAGGCCGGCAGCGCCTACGAGCGCTTCACGCCCCACGGGCCGGTGGCGCTGCTGCCGCTGCCCGGTGCGGTCGAGCGGCCAGGCCAGGCGCCGCGCCGGCGCTATTCGCTGGTGTGGTGCGCCGACAGCGCCGACGATCCGGTCGCCGGCCTGAACGACGTGCAGCGGCTGGCGGTGCTCACGCACCTGCTGCCCGCCCAGGTGGGCCGGCTGGTGGCCATCGGGCCGCTGAAGTCGTTCGCGCTGGGGCTCAATGCCGAGCACACGCTGGTGCGCGGCCGCTCGGTGCGCATCGGCAACGCGGCGCAGACGCTGCACCCGGTCGCCGGCCAGGGCCTGAACCTGGGCCTGCGCGACGCACACGAGCTGGTGCGCCGCCTGGCCGCCAGCGATGATGTCGACCAGGCGCTGCGCCGGGTCGAGTGGCAGCGTGCGCCCGACCGCTGGGCGATGATCGCCGCCACCGATTTCCTCGCCCGCAGCTTCACCTGGAACCTGCCCGGCCTGGGCACGCTGCGCGGCTCGGCCCTGGCGGCGCTGGAGCGCGCCACGCCGCTGAAGTCGCTCCTGGCGCGGCGGATGATGTTCGGCCGGCGCTGAAGCGGGCGGGGCGCCTGCCGCCGCTCATTTAATCAATCCAATGTGGGCGGATTCGAACTGGAAGTGCGAAAGTCGGTATATTATTAACTAGGCAATAAAATACATTATAATTTATTAATGAAGAAACCTGACGCCCGCCGCCTCGGCGAAGAAAGCCTGCAATTGCTCCGTTCCCAAGCACACCGCTTGAGGCTGGATGGACGAACTTGGGCAGAAATTGCTTCGATCGTGGGGGTGAGTCTTGGTGCCATGATGGTCTGGGCGAGGCGTTACCGCCTGGGCAGTGACGAGTTCAGTGAAGAGAATGTGGTTTCCCTTCGGCGAGGACGCGTGCAAGGTGCAAACCGCACCCTGTCTGGTGACGACGAAGCGCTGCTGAGACACTGGATCATTCAAGATCGGCCGGCGACTCAT
>JAUPTP010000085.1 GCA_030918015.1 Pseudomonadota bacterium | reverse complement strand
CGTCATCTTGCGGGCCTGATCGGGCGTGTCGCAGCGGTAGTCGAGCTGGCGCGGCACGCCGATCAGCCGCGCGGCCTGCAGCGCCGAGGCCAGGAACATGCGGGTGGTGTCGCCCAGCAGAAAGCGCTGCAGCGGCTGGCCGACCACGCTGGCACGGAAGGCGCTGGCCTCGCCACGGCCCTGCGCGGCGGCGTCATCCCAGTCCGGGCTGACGTCGATGATGCGATCGGCCGCATCGAGCAGGTACCAGGACGCGGTCGTCGGCCTCTTCATGCCCCCTCCAGCATGGCGGCCGACGCCAGCCAGCACCCGCACTCGTCCGCGGGCATCGGTCGCCCGTGCAGGAAACCCTGCACCAGCAGGTTCGGGCCCCGCTCGCGCAGGCACGCCTGCAGGACCTCGGTCTCGACACCTTCGGCCACCAGGCGCAGACCCAGGGCCCGCCCCAGGCCGATGACCGCATCGACGATCTCCCGGTCATCGCGCTGATCGGCCATGCCCTGCACGAAGCTGCGATCGATCTTCAACTCGCGGATCGGCAGATGGCGCAGCAGGGCCAGCGACGAGTACCCGGTGCCGAAGTCGTCGAGCGAGAGCTGCACGCCCAGCACCTCGATCCGGCGCAGCACCCGGTCGAGCGCCTCGTCCCGGCGCAGCAGGGCGCTCTCGGTGATCTCGAGCACCAGGCGTTCGCCCGGCACGCCGTGCGCGATCAGCAGCTGCTGCAGCCGGTCGGGCAGGCCGGTGTCGCGCATCTGGCGGGCGGCCAGATTGACCGACATGCACAGCTCGACATGCCCCTGCGACCGCCACTCCGCCAGCTGCCGGCAGGCCTGATCGATCACCCAGTCGCCGATGCGATCGATCAGCGAGGACTCCTCGGCGATCGGCAGGAAGACCGTGGGCGCGATCAGCACCCCGGCAGGGGACCAGCGCAGCAAGGCCTCCACCCCATGCACGATCCCCGTGCGCAGGTCGACCTGCGGCTGATAGTGCAGGACCAGCTCGTTGCGCCCGAGCGCCTGGCGCAGGCCGCTCTCGATGTGCAGGCGCTGACGCGCGCTGCTGCCGACCTCGCTGGCATAGAACTCGTAGCGCCCGCGCCCGGCATTCTTGGCCCGGTACATCGCCGCATCGGCGTGGCTGAGCAACGTGGCCGCATCGCTGGCATCGCCAGGGAAGAGGGCCACGCCCACGCTCGCGCCGGTCGACAGCAGCGTGCCCCGAAAAGGCATCGGCTCGGCCAGCACCAGCTGGATGCGCTCGACCGTCACCAGGCATTCATGCCGGGTGGTGTTTTCCAGCAGCAGCACGAACTCGTCGCCGCCCAGCCGCGCCAGCGTGTCGCAGGACCGGATGCAGTCCCCGATGCGCTGCGCCGCCAGCTTCAGCACCTCGTCGCCAGCGTCATGGCCCAGGCTGTCGTTGACGGTCTTGAAGTGATCGAGGTCGATGAAGCACAGCGCCGCCTCGGTGCGCTGGCGGCGCGCGTTGTCGATCGCATGCCCGACACGGTCCATCAGCAGACTGCGGTTGGGCAGCGCGGTCAGCGCATCATGGGTGGCCTGGTGGCGCATGGCCTCGCGGGTGCGCGTCAGATCGGAGATGTCGGTCAGGGCCACCACGACATGCGAGATCTGTCCGGTCTCGTCGGCCAGCGGACTGGCCGACATCCAGCAGGTGGACATCGATCCATCCGCGCGGCCGCCCCAGACCTCGCCCTGCCAGCGGCCCTGCTGATGCACCTGGTCCAGCAGGTTGCGCAGGAAGTGCTCGGCGTTGCGCCCGCCGTCCAGGAAATCGGCCGGGCGGCCGAGCAGCTCGGCTTCGCTGCGGCCGCAGAGCTGGCACAAGGCCGCGTTGACCCGCTCGATGCGGCCGGCGGCGTCCAGGATCATCAGGCCCTCGGAGCTGTCCTCGAAGACCTTGTCGGCGATCCGCAGCGATTCGTCGGCCTGCCGCGCCAGCGTCAGGTCGACCGCCTGCATGCCGATGGCCTCCAGCGTGCCCGTCGCGTCGTACAGCCCGAACCGGGTCGACCACCACCAGCGCCGCTGCCCGGCCACCACGAAGGACTGCTCCAGCTCGGTCGACAGGCCGTCGCGCAGCAGCCCCAGATCCGCCTGGCGCAGCACGGTCGCGACCTCGGCCGGCAACACCTGCGCGTCGGTGCGCCCGATCAGGGCATTCGCGTCCAGCGCGAAGAACTCGGCGTACTGGGAATTGGCGAACTGGTAGCGCCCGCTGGTGTCCTTGATCGCCATCAGCGCCCGCCCGTGGCTGAGCACCGACAGCAGCCGCTGCTCGATCTGGCGGGTCTGGCGCTCGGCGTGGGCCAGGTCGGTGTTGTCCACCACGGTCAGCACCACCCCGCGGCGCTCGCCGCCCAGCAGGTTGTGGCTGAGGTGCAGCACATACTCGCGCCCGTCCTCGCCGGGCGGCAGATCCAGCGACAGCGGACTGGCGCTGGCCTGGGCCTGGGCCACCGTGGCCACCAGATCCGGAATGCCGCTGGGCCGGTACATCGTCGACAGCGGCAGCCCCGTCGCCCCCGGACTGAGGCGAAACAGCCGCTCGGCCGCCAGGTTGTAGCGATTGATGAGGAACTTCTCGTCGATGACCAGCATCGGCATCGTGATGCTGTTCTGGATGCTCTGCAGCTCCTCGGCCAGCTGCTGGTGGCGCCGCCACTGGTGGTTGAGCTCGGCATTGACGGTGGCCAGCTCCTGGTTGGTGGCCTGCAGCTCCTCGTTGGCCGACTCGAGCTCCTCGTTGCTGGCCTGCAGCTCCTCGTTGGTGGCCTGGGCCTCCTCGTTGAGCGCCTGCATCTCCTCGTTGAAGGACTCGAGCTGCTCGATCAGGCTCTTCATGCGCGCACGCGCATCGGCCAGCTCGGCCGCCTCCGCCGCCCCCGACTCCGCCGGCGTGATGCGGCGCGCGCCCCGCGCGCGAACCGGCACGAAAGCCAGCAGCACCAGGCGGGTGCTGGCGCCCGCCGCCTCCCGCCCGGAGAAGGAGAAGGCATGCAGGATCATCTGCCAGCGCTGGCGACGGCGCTGCTGCAGCAGCACCAGCTCGGACTGATGGGTGTCCTGCGACCCATCGCCCAGCAGGGCGCACAGCAGCCGCAACTCGGTCTCGACCTCCGGCCGGGCCAGGGACAGCACGTCGAAGGTCTGCCCTCCGGCGCGCAGCTGGAGAAACGGCGACACGTCCCCATGCACCTGCAGCACCCGCAGGCGCTCGTCGAGCAGCACGCACGGCGGCAGATAGAGCCGGGCGCCCTGCCGCAGCAGGGCCAGCTCGATGTCGATCGCCGCGGCCGAGGTGCGCCCGCCCGCCGGCACCGGCACCGCACGCGCCGGCGAGGAGGCCGGCGGCGCCATCGCGGCCTCCGGATCGATCATCGCCAGGCGGGAGGGCATGGCCCGCCCGGCGCGACGCTCATACAGACGCACCTCGCTGTCGAGCGACCGGAACAGCTCCTCGTGGTTGAGCACCGACTCGTTCTGGCCCAGCATCAGCAGGCCGCCCGGGCGCAGCGCGAAATGGAACATGCGCATCACCCGCGCCTGCGCCTCGGGCTTCAGGTAGATCAGCACATTGCGGCAGCTGATCATGTCCAGCCGCGGGAACGGCGGATCGCGGGTCAGGTCGTGGCGGGAGAAGACGATGCTCTCGCGCAGCGCCTTGTCGATCTCGACATGCGAGCCCAGGGGATGGAAATGCAGTGCGCGCAGCCGGTCGGGCAGGGCGCCCATGGCCTCGGCCTCGTACACGCCCCGGCGGGCCAGCTGCATGGCCTCCAGATCCAGATCGGTGGCGAAGATCTGCAGGGGATGGTCGGCCAGCCGCTCGCCCAGCACGTCGCGCCAGACCATCGACACCGAATAGGCCTCCTCGCCGGTGGCGCAGCCCGCCACCCAGACCCGCACCGGCTCGCCCGCCGACTTGCGCGCCAGCACCCGGCCGACCTGCTCGACCAGATGCTCGAAGGCCAGCGGATTGCGCCAGAACGAGGTGACCGAAATGAGCGTCTCGCGCGCCAGCGCATCGATCTCCGCCGAATCCGCCGACAGCCGCGCGAGGTAGGCCGGCAGCGCATCCACGCCCACCGCCTGCATCCGCCGGGCCAGCCGCCGGCGCAGCGTCGGCTCCTTGTAGTCGGCCAGATTGATGCCGCAATGCCGACGCACGACCTGGAACAGCTCGCTCAGGTCCGTGCCCACATCGATCGGCAGGGCCGTGAGCAGCAGTTCATCGTCGACCCGGTCCGAGGCCGCCAGGATGTCCGCCATGCTGAGCGGCACCCCCGGCGGCGCCGCCGCCCAGAGCGACAGCGCGCGCCCCATCGCCGCGAAGGACATGCGCCGGTGCGGGCCGACATGGCGCTCGGCCGCCTCCGGCATGCCGCTGTAGCGCGCACTGTCGGCGCTCTCCACCATCACCAGCCCGCCGGCATCGCGGATGCGCTGCAGGCCGTGGGCGCCGTCGCTGCCGGTGCCCGACAGGATGATGCCCGCCGCGCGCGGCCCCATGTGCAGCGCCAGCGACTCGAAGAACAGGTTGATCGAGGGCCGGGGAAGGGAATGCGGATCCGGTTCGCTCAGGCGCAGGATCTGGCCGTCGAAGCGGATGTGCGCATTGTTGGGAGTCACCAGGACGGTGTCGGCCTGGGGCAGGTCGCCATCGGCGGCCTCGCGCACGACCATGCGGCTGTGCGGGCGCAGGATCTCGGCCAGCACCGAGCGGTGCGCGGGCGCCATGTGCTGCAGCAGCACGAAGCACAGGCCCGCATCGGTCGGCAGCTGTGCCAGCAGCAGGCGCAGGCTCTCGAGCCCTCCGGCCGAAGCCCCCACCCCCACCAGTCCAGCCGGTGGAGCCTGCTGATCGGCTCTTGGATCCATTGCGCCCTCTGTCTCCGCTGCATGCCCGTACTTCTGCCAAGCAGTCTCGCATCATGGTAGAGGTACTGTGCGATTCAGTCACGCTTTCACGTCACGGCCTTCACATTTCTCAATCAGGTGCACTTTGTGCAACAGGGTGGCACACGCCCGCACGGTCAGGCCCGCGCGCTCGCCGCCACACCGAAGCGCCAGGCCACCAGCGCGAAGCTGCCGAAGGCCAGCACCGTCGAGGCCAGGATGATGCGCGCCACGCGGCCGTTGTCGGCCCGGTAGCGCTCGGCCAGCAGCGAGACGTTGCTGGCGCTGGGCAGGGCCGCGGCCAGCGTCAGCACCGTCAGCTGGAAGTCGCTCACGCCCAGGCCGGCCTGCTGCGCCAGCCGGCCGCCCGCCCAGACCAGCGCCGGATGCACGACCAGCTTGATCAGCGCCACCGGCAGGTATCGGCCCGGCGACAGGCGCGGCGCGGGCCGCCCCTGCGCGTCCAGCCCGGAGCGCCACAGCACCGCGCCGATGGTGAACAGCGCCACCGGGCTGGCCGCATCGGCCAGCATCGCGATCACCCGGTCGAGCGGGCCGGGCAGCGTCAGCCCGGTCACCGACATCAGCGCGCCCAGCCCGATCGACCACGGCAGCGGATTGGCCAGCGCCGCGCGCAGCGAGCGCCCCACCGCCCCGCGCTCACCGTCGTGCAGCTGCGCGATGGCGATGCACAGCGAGCTGGTGACGAACAGATCCAGCAGCACCGTGGTGATGACCGGCCCCGCCGCCGCAGGCCCCAGCAGCGCCACCAGCAGCGGCACGCCCATGAAGCCGGTGTTGGGGAAGGCCGCCACCAGCGCACCGAAGGCGGCGTCGCGCAGGTTGCCGGCCGCGCGCCGGGTCAGCGCGATCGTCAGCGCCACCACCGCCAGCGCGCAGATCAGGTAGAGCCCCAGCACCGCCGGATCGAGCAGCTCGGCGACCGGCAGCCTCGCCCCGAAGCGCAGCAGCATGCACGGCAGCGCGAAATACAGCACGAAGGCATTGAGCCCCGGCACCGCCGCCAGCGGCAGCAGACCGCGCCGCGCGGCGAGGTAGCCCACCAGGATCAGCGCGAAAAACGGGATCGTGACAGTGAGGATGGCATGCATGGTCCGCCTGTTTACCGGCCCGATCTGCCCGCGCCCCCAGGGGCCGACGACAATCGGGCGCTCGTTTTTGCGCATCCTAGCGCCCCACCCTGACGCATCGACCCCCCGCCCGACGGAGAGCCTTGCCCGTGATGACCCCTCCCCCTGTCCTGCGCCGACTGGCCCGATTCGGCGTGATCGCCTCGGTGCTGCTGGCCCTGGCGATGACCTGGCTGTACCACGCCGCCCCCAGGCACCTGGCGGCGGTCGAGCTGACCCGCTACGCGCCCTTCCTCGTCTATCTGGTGCCCGGCGGCCTGGCCTTCGTGCTGTCGTGGCTGCTGCGGCCGCTGTGGCGGGTGGCCGCCACGCTGGCCCTGGCGCTGATGCTGACCGCGGTGATGGACTTCTCCACCGGCCTGCGCAGCACGCCCCTGCCGGCCGACACCGCCGCCGCCGGCGTGCGCCCGGTGCGCTTCATGACCTACAACATCAAGTCCTACCGCGCGGCCTTCCGCTGGGGGGGCTTCGTGTCGCTGAACAACGAGATCGAGTCGCAGCACCCCGACATCCTGGTGATGCAGGATGCCCGCGACATCGCGCGCATCGGCGACCTGCCCTACGGCATGCGCGACGTGCTGCCCACGCACCGGCTCTACGCCTATGGCCAGTACGCCATCGCCAGCCGCTTCCCGCTGTCGGACTGCCGCCGCGGCGACATCTCGCACAGCGGCGAGAAGCACGAGTACATCCGCTGCACCGTCGACATCGACGGCACGCTGATCGATGTCGTCACCGCCCACCTGCGCACGCCCCGCGAAGGCCTGAACGCCACCCGCTTCGAGCCCACCGACGGCCTGGACGAGTGGCGCGACAACGTCGCCACCCGCCAGTCGCAGGCCGACGCCCTGGTGCGCGATCTGGTGCCGCTGCGCCGCGCCACCCTCCTGGCCGGCGACCTGAACGCGCCCGAGCACTCGCCCGTGGTGCAGACGCTGCTGGCCATCGGCCTGCGCGATGCCTTCTCCGCCGCCGGGGTCGGCTGGGGCTACACCCACGGCCATTCGCTCAAGCCCTGGGTGAGCTTCCTGCGCATCGACCACATCCTGGTCAGCCCCGAGATCGGCGTGACCTCCGCCCATGTCGGCTGGCGCGGCGGCTCGGAACACCGCCCGGTCATCGCCGATCTGCTGATTCCGGTGCGGTCCACCTCGGCATCGTCCACCGGCAGGCCTGTGGACAAGGCTGTGGAAAAGCCTGTGGACAAGTCCAGGTGAGCCGCCCTCGTCCCGACTGGACGCCGCCGATGCGCGAGGGCGTCGGCGCCAGCCGCGTGGCGGTGCAGCCGGGCCCGTGGCCCACGGTGCTCGACTTCCTCTGCGCCCGGCTGCCCGCGCTGGACGCCGCCGCCTGGCGCGCCCGCCTGGACGCCGGCGAGGTGCTGGCCGCCGATGGCCGGCCTGTGGACAAGTCCGAGCCCTGTGGACAACACCGGCTGCTCTGGTACTGGCGCCGCCTCGACGCGCCCGAGCCGCGCGTGCCCTTCGACGAAGTCATCCTGCACCGCGACGAGCGGCTGCTGGTGGTCGACAAGCCGCATTTCCTGCCGATGACGCCCAAGGGCCGCCATCTGCACGAGACGCTGCTGGTGCGGCTGAAGAAGGCCACCGGGCTGGAGACGCTGGTGCCGCTGCACCGGCTCGACCGCGAGACCGCCGGCGTGGTGCTGTTCTCGCTCGATCCGGCCAGCCGCGGCGCCTACCAGGCGCTGTTCCGCGACCGCGCGATCGAGAAGGTCTACGAG
>JAUPTP010000084.1 GCA_030918015.1 Pseudomonadota bacterium | reverse complement strand
GCAGGGCGAGTACGCCGGCCTGCTGGCGATCCAGGGCTGGCACGCCTCGCGCGGCGAGAGCCACCGCGACATCTGCCTGATCCCGGAGAGCGCGCACGGCACCAACCCGGCCTCGGCGCAGATGGTGGGCCTGCAGGTGGTGGTGGTGAAGTGCGACGCCAACGGCAGCGTCGACCTCGACGACCTGCGCGCCAAGTGCGAGAAGCATGCGGCGAACCTGGCCGCGATCATGATCACCTACCCGTCGACCTACGGCGTGTTCGAGCCGCGGGTGCGCGAGCTGTGCCAGCTCGTCCACGACTTCGGCGGCCGCGTCTATGTCGACGGCGCCAACATGAACGCGCTGGTCGGCCTGGCCGCGCCGGGCGAGTTCGGCGGCGATGTCAGCCACCTGAACCTGCACAAGACCTTCTGCATCCCACACGGCGGTGGCGGCCCCGGCGTCGGGCCGGTCTGCGTCGTCGAGGACCTGGTGCCCTTCCTGCCCGGCCACGCGACCGCGGGCGAGGCACGCGCGGGCGGCGTGGGCGCGGTGTCGGCCGCGCCGCTGGGCAACGCGGCGGTGCTGCCGATCTCGTGGATGTACATCCGCATGATGGGCGCCGAGGGCCTGAAGGCCGCCACCGAGACCGCGATCCTGAACGCCAACTATGTGGCCGCCCGTCTGGCCGACCACTACGACATCCACTTCAGCGGCGGCATCGACGGCATCCAGGGCGGCGGCGTGGCGCACGAGTGCATCCTGGACCTGCGCCCGCTGAAAGAGACCTCGGGCATCAGCGCCGAGGATGTCGCCAAGCGCCTGATCGACTACGGCTTCCACGCGCCGACCCTGTCCTTCCCGGTCGCCGGCACGCTGATGGTCGAGCCCACCGAGAGCGAGCCGCTGGCCGAGCTGGACCGTTTCTGTGACGCCATGATCGCGATCCGCGCCGAAATCGCGCAGGTCGAGTCCGGCGCCTGGCCGCGCGAGGACAATCCGCTCAAGAACGCGCCCCACACCGCCGCCAGCCTGCTGTCGGGCGAGTGGACGCACGGCTACAGCCGCGAGACGGCCGCCTACCCGGTGGCCAGCCTGCGCCGCGCGAAGTACTGGAGCCCGGTCGGTCGTGTCGACAACGTGCACGGCGACCGCAACCTGTTCTGCTCGTGCGTGCCGATGAGCGCGTTCGACACGAACTGAACCTGCCCTGACGAGAACCCGACGATGATGCCTTCCGACCCCGCCCTGCCCCCTCAGCACTTCGCCAGCGACAACTACGCCGGCATGTGCCCGAACGCCGCGCGCTGGTTCATGGAGGCACAGACCAGCGGTCACGAGCCGGCCTACGGCGAGGACCGCTGGACGCAGCAGGTCTCGGAAGCCTTGCGCGAGCTCTTCCAGACCGACTGCGACGTCTATTTCGTCTTCAACGGCACGGCGGCCAACTCGCTGGCGCTGGCCTCGCTGTGCCAGAGCTACCACTCGGTGATCTGCAGCCCGGTGGCGCACATCGAGACCGACGAGTGCGGCGGGCCGGAGTTCTTCTCCAACGGCTCGAAGCTGCTGGTCGGTCAGGCCGACAGCGCCTCGGCGCGGCTGGGCAAGCTCACCCCCGATGCGGTCGAGGCGCTGGTCACCAAGCGCCACGACATCCACTATCCCAAGCCCAAGGTGGTGAGCCTGACCCAGGCCACCGAGCTGGGCACGGTCTACAGCATCGAGGAGGTGCGCGCGATCGCCGCGATCGCCAAGCGCCGCCATCTCAAGGTGCACATGGACGGCGCGCGCTTCGCCAACGCAGTGGCCACGCTGGGCTGCCACCCCAGCGACATCACCTGGCGCGCTGGCGTCGACGTGCTGTGTTTCGGCGGCACCAAGAACGGCCTGCCGGTCGGCGAGGCGGTGGTCTTCTTCGACCGCGACCTCTCGGAGGACTTCGCCTGGCGGGTCAAGCAGGCCGGCCAGTTGGCCTCGAAGATGCGCTTCATCTCGGCGCCCTGGCTGGGGCTCCTGGAGAACGACACCTGGCTGGCCAACGCCCGCCACGCCAACGCGATGGCCGCGCGCCTGCACGCGGCCATCCGCGAGGTGCCCGGCGTCGAGGTGCTGCACACGCCGCAGGCCAATTCGGTCTTCGCGCGGCTGCCGCAGCCGGCCGTCAGCGCGCTGCACGCCAAGGGCTGGCGCTTCTACGAGTTCATCGCCGGCGGGGGCTGCCGCTTCATGTGCAGCTGGGACACCCGGCCGGAGTCGGTCGACGCCTTCGCCGCCGACATCCGCCACGTCTGCGGCGGCTGAGCGGCTGGCGTACAGTCGGCGCCATGAACATCCGACTGATCCAGATCCTGCCCGAGTCCGGCGAGCCCCCGAAGCAGCTGATGATCCTGCTGCACGGCGTCGGCGCCAGCGCGCAGGACCTCGTGCCCCTGGCGCAGGCGCTGCGCGAGTCCTTCCCCCAGGCCGCCTTCGTGCTGCCCGACGGCGTCGAGCCCTTCGACGCCAGCCCGGCGCTGGCCGGGCGCCAGTGGTTCTCGATCCAGGGCGTGACCGAGGAAGACCGCCCGGCGCGGGTGCGCGCGGCGCTGCCGGCCTTCGTCGAGCTGATCCGCGCCTGCCAGCGCCACTTCGGCATCGGCGAGGCGGCCACCGCGCTGATCGGCTTCTCGCAGGGCTCGATCATGGCGCTGGAGGCCTGCGCGGCCGTGCCCGGCCTGGCCGGACGCGTGCTGGCCTTCTCGGGCCGCTACGCGCGCCTGCCCGAGGCCATCTCGCCGCTCACCAGCTACCACTTCCTGCACGGCAGCGATGACGCGGTGATCGCCGCCTCGCACTCGCGTGCCGCCTTCGAGCATCTCTCCAGCCTGGAGGGGGGCGATGCCACGCTCGACATCGCCGACGGCGTCGGCCACGAGGTGCACGAGGCGCTGGTCGACCGGGCGCTGTTCCGGCTGACCCACCATGTGCCGGTGCGGATCTGGAAAGAGGCGATGGGCGCTGCAGCCACGCCGTCCACCCCTGGCACCGCCGGGGACAACTGAGGACGAATCGGTCCCGAATTCGGCCGATCGAGGGCGGCGTCGGCGGGTCACAGTGCGGGGGCACGAATGCACCCCACCGACGCCACGACACCCATGCAGCCTGAGCCCGACAATGCCACTTCGGCGGTCGCCCCGCCGACCCCCGGATGCGCCCCCGGCCTCTGCAGCAGCGCGGGCCCGCGACTCATGGTCGCCGAGGTCGTTCCGGTCTGGAAACGTCATGTCGACGCCTCTCGCGTGGCCGTCGAGGATGGGGTCGGCCGATTGCTGGAGACCTTCTCCCATCTGTGCCAGGGTGTGACCGAGGCCAGCCGGCAGGCCGACGAGCACATCGACCCCGCGATGGCCGCCTCGGGCTGGCCCCAGCGGCGTGACGAGATCCTGGGCGAGCTGATCTCGCGCGTGGCCCCGACCCGCCAGACCCGCAGCCAGCTGCTGGCGCAGCTCGCCGACGGCCTGATGCAGATCGAGGATGCGGAGCATGCGCTGCGCGCGGCACGCGGCATGTCGGGAGCCGCGCTGCCGGCCTGCACCGAGCTGCGCCGGCTCGACGCCCTTCGCCAGACGCTGGCCGGTCTCACCCGCCAGGTCGCGGCCGATCTGCAAGAGGATGTCCAGCACCAGGACCGTGCCCGCGAGTGGGCCGCGCAGGCACTCGACCGTGTCCTGGTCGATCGGCCCGGAGGCCGCGAGGCCGCGATGGCCGACACGATCCGCGGACTGAGCACACGCATCGAGCAGGACCTCGAGCAGGTGCTCGTCGGCCTGCAGTTCCAGGACCGCATGAGCCAGATGCTGCACGGCGTGGCCGCCGACATGCAGCGCTTCATCGAATGGATGGCCCACAACGAGCACGCCACCCATGCCGATGCGATGCGCTGGCTGGCCCAGCTGGAGCACTCCTACACGATGCGCGAGCAGCAGCTGCTGCACGACGGCCGCGACGACGGCTCGCCGCCGGCCCCGTCCGGCATCGAATTCTTCTGATGCGCCCCCGGCACGCCCCTTCCTGAACAACAGCCCCTGACCGAGGTGATTTCCATGAGCAAGACCATCCTGGTCGTCGACGATTCAAGCAGCTTCCGCACCGTGGTGAAGCTCGCGCTGCAGAAGGCGGGCTACGCGGTCGTCGAGGCCATCGACGGCGAAGATGCCAAAGGCAAGCTCGAGGCGCACAAGCCCAACCTGATCGTCTGCGACGTCAACATGCCGCGCCTGGACGGGCTGAGCTTCGCCCGCTACGTCAAGGCCGGTCCGTTCAAGTTCACGCCGATCATCATGCTGACGACCGAGTCGCAGGACACCAAGAAGGCCGAGGGCAAGGCGGCGGGCGTGCGCGCCTGGATCACCAAGCCCTTCCAGCCCTCGCAGCTGGTGGATGCGGTCTCGCGGCTGTGCATGTGAGTCCCGCGCTCCGGCCATGACCGCACCCACCTCCTCCAGCCTCGAGATGCCCGGGAGCGCCTTCGCGCTCCACGGCGAGTTCACCATCGTGCAGGCAGCAGCCCTGCGCGATCAGCTGCTCGAATGGCTTCCGGAATCCGACGGACGCCTCGACCTGTCGGGCATCTGCCTGTGCGACAGCGCAGGCGTCCAGCTGCTGCTGGCCCTGTCGCGCAGCCTGCGTGAATCGGGCCGCCAGCTCCAGATCCTCCAGCCCTCGACCGCCGTGGTCGAAGCCTTGCAACGCTACGGTCTGGATGCCCTGCGGCCCTGACCTGGAGACACGCCACCATGTTTCAGATCAAGAGCATCTACCAGGCCCAGCGCGAGCAGGATGCGATCGATCGCCACCTGACCCGCGCGGTTCAGGCCGCCGCCCAGGGCGACTTCTCGCAACGCGCCGACACCCAGGCGCTGCCCGAGCACCTGCGCTCGACCGCCAACGCGCTCAACGAGCTCATCGACTCGGTCGCCCAGATGCGGGCCGACATGCTGCGCATGCATGCCGAGCACGACCGGGGCGACATCGACGTCGTCATCGACCCGAACCGCTACCGCGGCGAGCTGCGCCAGATGGCCCAGGGCATCAACGATCTGGTCGCCGCGCACATCTCGGTCAAGAAGCTGGCCATGGGCGTGGTGCACGAGTTCGGGCTGGGCAACTTCGACGCTCCGATGCCGCAGCTGCCCGGCAAGAAGGCCTTCATCAACGACACGATCGAGCAGGTGCGCACCCGGCTGCGCCAGGCCGCCACGGCCGCGGCAGAGAACGTGCGCATCCGCCTGTCGCTCGACGAGGTGCCCAGCGCCGTGATGATCGCCGACCCGCAAGGGATCATCCGCTACATGAACAAGTCGGTGACGGCGCTGCTGCGCCGCATCGAACCGGATCTGCGCACGCTGGTGCCAGGCTTCGACGCGAGTCGCACGCTGGGCTCGAACTTCGACACCTTCCATCGCAATCCGGCGCACCAGCGCGGCATCATCGACAACCTGCGCCAGCCGCACCGGGTGCAGATCAAGGCGGGTCTGCACACCATCCGACTGATCGCCACCCCCATCTCGGACGGCCACGGCCAGCGCGTGGGCACCGTGGTCGAGTGGGTCGACCGCACGGCCGAAGTCCGGGCCGAGGAGGAGATCACCAATGCGGTCGAAGCGGCCGCGAAGGGTGACTTCACCCACCGGCTGGACACGCGCAGCAGCGAGGGCTTCTTCCGTGTGCTCGGCGAGCACATGAATGCGCTGCTCGGCACCACCGAGACCAACCTCGACCAGCTCGGCCGCACGCTCACCGCGGTGGCGCAAGGCGACCTGACGCACGAGCTCGATGGCGAATTCGAAGGCGTCTTCATGAAGCTGCAGACGGACATGAACCGCATGACCCGCCAGCTCGTCACGACCATCTCCGACGTGTCGGCGGCCGCCGCGGCCCTGACCGCGGCCGCCGCCCAGGTCTCCAGCACCTCGCAGACCCTGTCGCAGTCAGCCTCGGAGCAGGCCGCCAGCGTCGAGGAGACCACCGCCTCGCTGCAGGAGATGGCCTCCTCGGTGCGCCAGAACTCCGAGAACGCCAACATCACCGACAGCATGGCCGCCAAGGCCGCCAGCGAGGCGGTCACGGGCGGCTCGGCGGTGACCCGCACGGTGGAAGCCATGAAATCGATCGCCTCGAAGATCTCGATCATCGACGACATCGCCTACCAGACCAATCTGCTGGCCCTGAACGCGGCCATCGAGGCGGCGCGCGCCGGCGAGCATGGCAAGGGCTTCGCGGTGGTCGCCGCCGAGGTGCGCAAGCTCGCCGAGCGCAGCCAGGTCGCCGCCCAGGAAATCGGCCAGCTCGCCGGCTCGAGCGTCCATCTGGCAGAGCAGGCCGGCAATGTGCTGACCCAGATGGTGCCCACCATCAACCGCACCAGCGAGCTGGTGCAGGAAATCTCGGCCGCCTCGGGAGAGCAGTCTTCGGGCGTCAACCAGATCACCACCGCGATGGGCCACCTCAACAGCGCCACCCAGCAGAACGCGTCGGCCTCCGAAGAGCTGTCGGCCACCGCCGAGGAGCTGTCGGGACAGGCCGCCCAGCTGCAGGACATGATCGGCTTCTTCCGGCTGCCGCCGGAAGACATGGGCGCGTCGTCGGGCGGCCGCATGGCCAGCGCACGCCAGCAGATCGTCTTCGATGACGCGGGCAGCCGGCGTGGTCGCGCCGCCAGCCTGGCCAGCAGCTCGCGCAGCCGCGGCAGCGCGCCGGTCGAAGCCGGCTTTGGTCACTTCTGATTGCGGCGCACAGCCCCTCGCGAAGCCATGATCGCCTCATCGACCGGCCACGCCCACGCCTCGCATCACCGCGCGCCCCTCGCCGCCGAGGAGGACGGCTCACCTCAGCAGCAGTTCCTGAGCTTCGCTCTGGGCGCCCAGCCCTGCGCGGTGCGCATCGATCTGGTCAGAGAAATCCTCGAGGTCGGCCACATGACGCCCCTGCCGCTGATGCCGGCCTTCGTGCGGGGCGTGATGAACCTGCGCGGCGTGGTCGTGCCGGTGATCGACCTCGGGGCGCGGCTCGGCCTGCCCGCCACCCTGATTGGCCGGCGCACCTGCATCGTCATCGTCGATGTGGCTCTGCCGGATGACAGCGGCACGCAGACGCTGGGGGTGCTGGTCGATGCGGTGCAGGAAGTGATCAACATCGCCGAGCGCGATCTCGAGCCGGTGCCGCGGCTGGGCACGCACATCGATGCGGCCCACCTGCGCAGCATGGTGCGGCACCGCCAGCACGCGACACCCGAGCTCGACCTCGCCTCGATCCTGGATCCCCAGCGACTGATCCACCTGATCGGCGAGCACCGCCTGCACGCGACCCAGCCACCACACTGAACCTCCTCTTCGCCGTGACTCGCCTCAGAACCCCCCTCATCCATCCCGTTCCTGCGCGCAGTCACTCCACGGGAACCGGGCTGCGTCGCCCCGCCAGCCCGACCCCGGTGTCACAGGCGGAATCACCCACCGGCTTCGTGAAGGCACTGCCCGGGCAGACCGTGAACCTGCTGGCCGGACAGCTCTATTTCGGCACGCAGGCCGGCACGGTGCGGACCCTGCTGGGATCGTGCGTCGCCCTGGTGCTCTGGCACCCGCAGCGGCACATCGGCGCGATGTGCCACTATCTGCTGCCCTCCCGGGCGCAGAAACACGGCCCGCCCGATGCGCGCTTCGGCACCGAAGCGATCGCCCTGCTCGTGCAGGCCCTGCAGAGAAGCAACACACGTCCTGGCGAGTACCAGGCCCATCTCTACGGCGGCGCCGACACCATGCCCGAGCGTGACGGGCCCAGCTTCAACATCGGCGAGCGCAACATCGCGGTCGGCTGCGCGCTGATCGACCAGCACGGCTTCG
>JAUPTP010000083.1 GCA_030918015.1 Pseudomonadota bacterium | reverse complement strand
GATCTGGGCAGTCTTGCACCGGATGTTTCGCGGCTCGGCCGCTTCAGCCTGCGGTCGCGTCCGCCGAAATCAGCAAGATGAACCGTGCTGCGTCGACACCCGCCTGCCGCACCGCTGCCCGTGATCGGCGCGGGCTGGCGGCCGGTTTCGGCCTGATCGAGCTGCTGGTGACGATGGGGCTGGTGGCGCTGGTCACGGCCTTCGTGCTGCCGGCGCTGGCGGGATTCGCCGCGCGGCAGCGTCTGGCCGCCAGCGCGGCCGAGTTCGGTGCGGCGCTGGCGCTGGCGCGCTCGGAGGCGGTGCGCACCGGCCTGCCGGTGCTGCTGCTGCCCGAGGCCGGCGGCGCGGCCGGCAACGAGTATGGCGGCGGCTGGCAGGTCGTCGTCGATGCGGACGGCTCCGGCAGCGCCGGCGCGAGCGAGACGGTGGTGCGGCGCTTTCCGGCGCTGCCCGCGCCGCTGCGCTTCGGCGGCGACGCGCCGGTGAGCTTCGCGCCCAGCGGTTTCCTGAGCCGCGGCGTCACGCTGACGATGACGCTCTGCCCGGGCACCGACGCGGGGGCGGGCGCCGGCACGGTCTTTTCCGTGCAGCCGACCGGGCTGGCCGATGTTTCGCGCGCCGGGAGCTGCCCGTGAATCCGGGCCGTCGGCGTGCGCACGGTCTGGCGATGACCGAGGCGCTGGTGACGCTGCTGGTGCTGTCGCTGGCGGCGCTGGGGCAGGCGGCGCTGCAGATGCGCAGCCTGGGCGCCCAGGCCGGAGCGGCCTGGATGAGCCAGGCCACGGTGCTGGCTGCCGATGCGGCCGATCGCCTGCGGGCCAATCCGGCCGGCGTGGCCGCCGGGCGCTACGACGCGCTGCTGGTGCCCGCCGCTCTCAGCCCGTCGTGCACGGCCGCGACGCCGTGCGGCAGCGACCAGATCGCGGTGCGCGACTTCGTGCGCTGGCGCGCCGATCTGGCCGCGCTGCTGCCCCAGGGCCAGGGCGTGATCTGCCGCGATGCCACGCCGGGCGACGGCACGGCCGAGGCGCCGGCCTGCGATGGCAGCGGCGCGTGGCTGGCGGTCAAGGTCTTCTGGCGCGAGCGCGACCAGCGCAGCCGACTGGTGCTGACGGTGCAGCCATGAGCCGCGGTCCTCTGCGCGGCATGACGCTGGTCGAGCTGATGGTCGGGCTGACGATCGGGCTGTTCCTGGTGGGCATTGCCGGCGCGCTGTTCCTGGGCAGCCGCACCACCTTCAACGCGCAGACGCAGGTCGCGCAGCTGCAGGAGAGCGCCCGCTTCATCGCCGAGCGCATCGGCACCGATCTGCGCATGGCCGGCTTCCGGGGCTGCCGCGGGCAGGGCGGCGACACGACCCTGCTCAACCTGCTCAACGGCGCCGACCGCTTCGCGCTGGACTTCGCGCGCGGCGTGTCGGTCTCGCGCCATGACGGCGCGGCCTGGCGTCCGGCGCTCGACGCGACGATCGCGGCGCTGTCGCCGCCCCCCGACCGGGCCGGCGACGTGCTGACGGTGCGCCGTCCCTTCGGTTCCGGCTGGGCGCTGACCGCGGCGATGAACGCGGGCACCGCGGTCATCAACGTCACGCCCACCGCCAGCCTGCAGCAAGGCGATCTGCTGCTGCTGTCGGACTGCAATGGCGCGGTCGTCTTCCAGGCCACCAACGCGACGCCGGGCAGCGATGGCGCGATCGAGCACAGCGCCTCGGGCGGCCTGATGCCGGGCAACAGCCAGGCCGATCTGGGCCGCGTCTTCCTGCAGGACGCGGTGGTGCACCGCCTGATGACGACCACCTACTACCTGGCCCCCAGCCGCCGTCCCGGCCGCAGCGCGCAGCTGGCGCTGTGGTCCTGGTCCTCGCCCGCCTACGAGGGCACGGCCCAGCCGCAGGAACTGCTGGCCGGGGTGGAGCGCCTGGCCCTGCGCCTGGGGCTGGACACCGACGGCGACGGAGCGGCCGATGCCTTCGCGACGCCGGAGCAGGTCGCCGACACCCGTCAGGCCGTCTCGGCCGAGCTGGCCCTGATGCTCGCTGGCGCGGAGCCCGGCGGCAGCACCGCGCCGCAGACGCTGGTCTTCGACGGCAGCCCGGTGGTGGCGTCCGATCGCCGCCTGCGCAGCGTGATGTCGCTGTCGGTGGCGCTGCGCAACAGCGTGCGCTGACCTGGAGATCGGCAGATGCAGGGGCTGCACATCGAACGCAGGCGCACGCGGGGCTTCTCGCTGGTCACCGTGCTGCTGCTGATCGCGGTGATGGCCTCGCTGGGGGCCGGGGCGATGAGCGCGGGCCTGCTCCAGGAGCGCATGGCCGGGCACGCCCGCGACCGCCAGCTCGCGCTGCAGGCGGCCGAGGCGGCGCTGCGCGACGCCGAGGTCGACGTCGAGCGCCACCTGAGCCGCGACAGCGCCTTCACGCCGGACTGCACGGACGGGCTGTGCCTGCCCCCCTCGATGGCCTCGACCCAGGCCAGCTCGCGGCCGCTGTGGCAGACGATCGACTGGTCGGCTGCCGCCGGCCGCAGCCGTGCCCTCGGCCAGGCCACGGGCGCGGCCGCCCTGACCGGGCTGGCGGCGCCGCCGCGCTACATCATCGAGCGGCTGCCGCCGCTGGCGCCGCAGGCCGGCACCTCCGCCAGCCTGGCCGGCTCGGCCGACGAGGCGCCCCAGGTGTTCCGCATCACCGCGCGCGGCGTGGGCCTGCGCAACTCGACGGTGGTGATCCTGCAGTCGACCTACATCAAGCGATGACCCCGATGACCCGCGCGCCTGCCACCCTGATCACGCTGATGGCGTTCGGCCTGCCGGCCGCAGCCCAGACCGTCCCCTTCGCCTCGTCGCCGCTCTACCTGGAGGCCGGGCTCAAGCCCAACGTGCTGATCATGTACGACAACTCGCAGTCGATGGAGGCGGTCATGCCAGGGGGCAATCTGACCACCTTCACCGACCCGAACACCCGCGGCAACATCGCCCGCCAGGTGCTGCGCGACGCGGTCTCCACCTACCAGAACCAGTTCCGCTGGGGCCTGGGGCGGTTCGGCACCTCGGGCACGACGACGATCGTCGACTACAGCAAGTACGGCTATCCGCCGCCGATGATCCTGTACTACGCGCAGAACCTGACCTTCCTCGGCCAGATCCTGCAGCCGGTGCAGGACAGCGGCACCGGCCACCTGAGCGCGCTCAACGCCCATCTGGCGCTCGAGACTGCCTCGACCGCGACCACGGAGATCAAGAACTCGGCCTGGGGCACGCCGCTGGCGGGCATGGTGCGCAGCGCGGGCGACTATTTCGCCAACCGCAACGCCACCTACGGCACGCCGATCCTGGACCGCAGCTGCCAGCGCCAGTTCGTCATCGTCGCCACCGACGGCGATCCGAACTACAGCCAGACCGGCTACCACTACACCACCAGCGCCGAGCTCACCAACCGCAAGAACGCCGATGGCAGCTGGACCTACAGCACCGCCACGACCGAGGTGGTCGACGAGGTGCGCAAGCTGCGCGCGCTGCAGGTCACCAACCACGCGACGATGAACGGCACCTATGACGTGCAGACCTACATCGTCGGCATGGGCTCGGCGCTGGAGAACGAGGCCTCGGTGGCCGGCATGAACCGCATGGCGGCGGTCGGTGGCACCGGCGCGGCCTATCTGGCCGCCGACCGCGCGACCCTGAATGCGGCCTTCGCACAGATCACGGCCGACATCCAGTCGCGCACCGCCGCCTCGGCGGGCGTGGCGATCAGCACCGGCAGCTGGTCGAGCGGCACGCAGGTCTTCCAGGCGCGCTTCAACACCGGCGACTGGTCCGGGCAGCTGCGTGCGCTGCCGATGCTGGCCAGCGGCGAGCTGGGGTCGACCCCCACCTGGGAGGCTGGCCAGCGCCTGGGGCTGAAGGACTGGAACAGCAGCCGGCAGATCCTCACCTACCGGGCGGCCTCGGCGCTGGGCAGCCGGGGGGTGCCGTTTCGCTGGCCGGCCAATGCGGCCGCGCCAGGCGCCAGCGAGATCCCGCTGACGCTGGTGACCGCACTCAACCGCAACGGCGCCGGCGTGGTCGACGCCCATGGCGCGCTGCGGCTGAACTACCTGCGCGGCGACGCCAGCCGCGAGCTGCGCCGCTGTCCGGCCTGCACCGCGCCGGCGGCTTTCCGCAACCGGGCCACGACGGTGCTGGGCGACATCATCGGCTCGGCGCCGCTGCTGGTGACCGGCGGCGGGCGCTTCGTGCGCGACAGCGCCGAGGCGGTGGCCTACGACGCCTTCCGGCGCGCGCGCGCGGCGATGACGCCGGTGGTCTACGCCGGCGCCAACGATGGCCAGCTGCACGCCTTCGATGCGCGCACCGGCGACGAGCTCTTCGCCTATGTGCCCGGCCTGGTCGCCGACCGGCTGGCGGCGCTGCCCGAGGCCGGCTACACCCACCAGTACAGCGTCGACGGTCCGCTGGCGGCGGGCGACGTCCACTACGGCGGCGGCTGGAAGACGCTGCTGGTGGGCAGCGCCGGCGCCGGCGCCAAGGGCCTGTATGCGCTCGATGTCAGCAACCCGGCCCGCTTCACCGAGGCGACGGCCGCGCAGGTCGCGCGCTGGGAGGTCGACGGCAGCGACGCCTCGGTCGGCCACATCCTGCAGCCGCCCTTGATCGCCAAGGCGCGCAACGGCCGCTGGATGGTCTTCTCGGGCAATGGCTTCAACAGCAGCGCGGGCGTGGCGCAGCTGCTGGCCATCGACGCCGAGACCGGCGCGGTCACGCGCCTGAGCACGCAGACCGGCACGGCCGCCCATCCGAACGCGCTGCTCGGCCTGACCGGGGTGAGCACCGCCGGCGACGGCGTGGTCGACCTGATCTACGCGGGCGACCAGCAGGGCCGCCTGTGGAAGTTCGACCTCTCGGCCAGCAGCCCGCTGGCCTGGAAGGTGGCCCATGGCCCTGCCGCCTCGCCCAAGCCGCTGTTCAGCGCCGCCTCCGGCCAGGCGATCACCGCGCGCCCCGACGTGACGCCGCACCCGGCCGGCGGCTACCAGATCACCTTCGGCACCGGCAGCTACCTGAGCCGCGCCGACCTGAGCACGACCACCACGCAGACGCTCTACGGTCTGCGTGACAGCGGCACGACCGTGGCCTTGAGCGATCTGGTCAGCCAGTCGGTGCTGGGCACGCAGACCGGGGGCGATGGCCGCACCTACCGCTTCAGCACCTATGCGGTGGGCAAGCCCTCGACGCTGCTGAGCGGCGACAACCAGATCTCCGAGAGCGCCTTCCTTGCGGGCAGGAAGGGCTGGCGGCTGGACCTGCCCGCCAGCGGCGAGCGCATCGTCACCGAGGCGGTCATCCGCTTCGGCAAGGTGATCGTCTCCACGCTGATTCCCAGCACCGATCCGTGCGCCTACGGCGGCGACGGCTGGGTGATGGAGCTCGACGTGATCACCGGCAACCGCGCCGACACGCCCGCGCTGGACACCAACGGCGACAACCGGGTCGATGCGGCCGACCGGCTGACGCTGGCGGGCCAGCTCGCGCAGGTCTCGGGCGTGCGGGTGGGCGGCATTCCGTCGGCCCCGGCCATCGTGCGCTCCTCGGACCGCACGCTCGACGACAAGGTCGTCAACACCTCGTCCGGCACGGCGGTGCGCATCCGCGAGAGCGGCAGCAGCGCCGTGTCCGGCCGTTCAAGCTGGGAGCAGCTGCAATGATCATCTCCGGACCCCGTCTCTTGCGTCGTCATCGCCGTCATGCTGCGCGGGCCCGGCGCGGCTTCACGCTGATCGAGCTGATGATCGCCGTGGCGGTCATCGCGCTGCTGGCCGGCGTGGCCCTGCCGACCTACCGCGAGCAGGTCGCCGCGGCCCGGCGCGCCGATGCCAAGTCGGCGCTGATGGAGCTGGCGCAGCGGCTGGAACGGGTCTACACCGAGCAGGGCACGTATGCGAACGCGCGGCTGGGCACGGCCGCCGGCAGCCTCTATCCGGCCACCTCGGCCCAGGGACACTACACGCTGGAGATCGTGCGCCAGGATGCCAGCGGCTTCCTGATCCGCGCGACCCGCAGCGGCGTGCAGGCGGGCGATGCCTGCGGCAACTACACCTACGACCAGACCGGCGCCCGCGGTCTGGAGTCCTCGGCCCGGCCGCTGGAGAAGTGCTGGTGAGCTCCGGTCATGGACAATCCGTGGATTGATGCACGGACACATGGGCAAGGAGAGGGCAGCAAGATGGGCATGCGCTGGCAGGTGGCGGTGGAGTCGTCGCAGGATGCGGCGGCGGCAGTGCGCGCAGGCGCCGTGGCACTGGAGTTGCAGCAGGGCGCGCCGGAGCGGGTGCGCGCGATCTGCACGCAGGTGCGTCATCAGGCCGATGGCCTCCTGGTCAGCGTGAGCCTGCCGGCGCCGCGCAGCCCGGCGGCGCTGCAGGCCAGCCTGCAGCCGCTGCGCGAGGCCGGGGTCGACCGGGTGGCGGTGCCGCTGGGCGAGGCGGCCACGGCCGCGTCGCTGCTGCGCCTGCTGGCCGGGGCCTCCTGGCGGGGCGGCGAGGCCGGCGGTCCGGTGCTGATGCCGGTGCTCTCGCTGCCCGGTGGCGTGGTGTCGCCGGACGCGGTCGGTCGCCTCGAGGCGCTGGTGTCGCTGGCGCTGCGCGAGAGCGTGCAGGCCCTGGTGATCGACCTGGACGCGGGCGCGAGCGACCCCGGCGCGATCTGGCGGGCCCGCCCGGTGCCGGCGCGCGTGCCCCGGCTGATCCGCACGCTGCAGCGTGCCGGCATCGAGGTCGGCGTCCGGGTGACGACCGGACGGCAGGATCTGGCCCGCCTGCTCGACTGGGGCGCCGACTTCGCCACGCTCGCCTGCTGGGAGCGCGATGCGCGCGGCGAGCGGGTGCTCGACGTCGACCGCCTGCTCGAGCGCCTGCGCGACCCGCGCACGCCCCAGCAGCGCGTGCCCTTGGCCGGCTGAACGGCAGGGGCTGCGCGATGACGCTCGACTATCTGCTGCTGAAGAAGATCCATGTGCACGGCGCGGGCCTGAGCGTGGCGCTGTTCGCGCTGCGTCTCGGGCTGCGGCTGGCCGCGCCCGAGCGCCTGGCCGCCTGGACCGTCTTGCGGTGGCTGCCGCACGGGGTCGACACGCTGCTGCTGTCGGCCGCGATCGCGATGCTGGTCGTCGGCGGCATCGACCTGCTGCACGCGCCGTGGCTGCTGGCCAAGATCGGCGCGCTGGGGCTCTACATCGTGCTGGGCTCGGTGGCGCTCAAGCGCGCGACCACCCGCACCGGCCAGGCCGCGGCCGGTCTGGCGGCGCTGGCCACCGTTGGCTGGATCATCGCCACCGCGGTGGGCAAGCAGCCCTGGCTGCCCTGACCGACCGGCTCGACCGGCTTTTCCTGCTTCTTCGCATCCATGACGCTTCCCGGCTTCCATTCCCCCGCGATCGGCTTCGAGCAGCCCTTCGAGATGCTCTCGGCCTGCCACGAGCGGGTCGAGCGCACGCTGGCGCTGTTCGAGCGGCTGGTCGCGCATGTGCGCGCGCACGGCCATGACGCGGCCTCGCGCTCGGCCGCGGCCGATGTGCTGCGCTACTTCGACCTGGCCGCGCCGCACCATCACCAGGACGAGGAACGCCATGTGCTGCCGCGGCTGCGCACCTCGGGCGCGGCGGACGCGCGGGCGCTGGCCGACACGCTCGAGGCCGAGCACCGCCGCATGGAGGCGCTGTGGGCGCGCCTGCGCGAGCCGCTGATCCTCTGGCGCGAGGCGCCGGACGGCGAGGTGGGCGACGGCCCGGGCCGCGACTTCCCGCTGGAGGCCGAGCGGCAGGCCTGGGCCGCGCTCTACGCCGGCCACATCGAGGCGGAGGAGGGCCGCGCCTACCCGCAGGCCCGCGCGAGCATCGACGCGCAGCCCGCCGCCGCCGAGACGCTGGCGGGCATCGGCGCCGAGATGGCCGCGC
>JAUPTP010000082.1 GCA_030918015.1 Pseudomonadota bacterium | reverse complement strand
GATCAACCGTGGCGTGCTGGGGGTGGAATTCATCTGTGCGAACACGGATGCCCAGGCCCTGAACCGATCCAAGGCCCACACGCTGTTGCAGCTCGGTCACACTGGTTTGGGGGCTGGCTCGCGGCCCGAGGCCGGCAAGGCATCGGCCGAAGAGGCGGTCGATCGCATCAAGGCGGCGCTGGAAGGCGCTCACATGGTCTTCATCACCGCCGGCATGGGCGGTGGCACCGGCACCGGTGCGGCCCCGGTCATCGCTCGCCTGGCCAAGGACATGGGCATCCTCACCGTCGGCGTGGTCACCAAGCCCTTCGAGTTCGAGGGCCCGCGCCGCATGAAGCAGGCCGACAGCGGTCTCAACGAGCTCGAGGCCAACGTCGATTCGCTGATCGTCGTCCTGAACGAGAAGCTGCTCGAGGTCCTGGGTGACGACATCACCCAGGAAGAGGCCTTCGCCGAGGCCAACGACGTGCTGCGCAATGCCGTCGGCGGCATCAGCGACATCATCCACATCCCCGGCCTGGTCAACGTCGACTTCGAGGACGTCAAGACCGTCATGAGCGAGCCGGGCAAGGCGATGATGGGCACCGCCACCTCCAGCGGCCCGGATCGCGCCAAGAAGGCGGCCGAGGCAGCCGTGGCCTGCCCGCTGCTGGAAGGCGTGGATCTGTCGGGTGCGCGCGGCGTGCTGGTGCTGATCGCCGCGAGCAAGCAGAACTTCAAGCTCTCCGAGAGCCGCAACGCGATGCAGACGATCCGTCGTTATGCGGCGGAAGAGGCCCATGTCATCTACGGCACTGCCTATGACGAGAGCCTGGGCGATGCCCTGCGGGTCACGGTGATCGCCACCGGCCTGTCGTCGGGCGCCAAGGTGCAACAGCAGCAGCCGCGTGTCGTGCAGGTGGTTCCGCCGGCCGTAGGGCAACGCACGGGCACCGACAACATCCCGGTCCTGACGCAGTCGCTGGCCGAGCAGCATCGCAGCGGCGGCCAGGTCAGCGCCGCTTCGCCCAGCGTGTGGCGCCCGAACCGCACCCAGGCGGCGGCCAAGGTCGATGCCCTGGCCTCCAACGGCATGGACGAGATCGAGATCCCGGCCTTCCTGCGCAAGCAGGCCGACTGATCCGAATCGGCTTCGGCCGTCCTGTTCCGTTTCTCTCCCGTGCCTGCTTGCCCGGTGTCCTTGCGGACACCGGGCCTTGTCGTTTGCGCAACATTCACACGACATCGTGCTGCCTAGAATGCGCCCATGCTGCTCCAACGCACCCTCCAGTCGCTGACCCGTGCCGTCGGTGTCGGCCTGCACAGCGGCCAGAAGGTCGAGCTTGTGCTGCGCCCGGCCGCGCCGGACACCGGGCTGGTCTTTCACCGCATCGACCTGCCGACGCCGGTGGACATCCCGGTCACGCCGCAGTCGGTCTGCGACACCCGCATGGCCACGACGATCTCGCCCGGCGGTGACCCTGGCGCGCCGAAGGTCCAGACCATCGAGCACCTGCTCTCGGCAGTCGCCGGTCTCGGCATCGACAACCTGCACATCGACATCACGGCCGACGAGGTGCCCATCCTGGATGGCTCCTCGGCGAGTTTCGTCTTCCTGCTGCAGAGCGCCGGCATCGCGCTGCAGAACGCTCCGAAGCGATTCATCCGCGTGCGCAAGCCCGTCGAGATCCGCGAAGGCGAGGGGCGGTCGCTCAAATGGGCCCGCCTGGCGCCGCATCACGGCTACCGGCTCGCCTTCGAGATCGAGTTCGGCCATCCGGCGGTGGATGCCACCGGCCAGCGCGTCGTCTTCGACTTCGCCAGCGGCCGCTACAAGCAGGACATCGCCCGGGCGCGCACCTTCGGCTTCACGAAGGATGTCGAGATGATGCGCTCGCGCGGCCTGAGCCTGGGCGGCAGCATGGACAACGCGATCGTCGTCGACGACTACCGCGTGCTCAATGCCGAGGGGCTTCGCTATGACGACGAGTTCGTCAAGCACAAGATCCTCGACGCCATCGGCGACCTGCATGTCTGCGGGCATCCGCTGCTGGCCGACTACACCGCCTACAAGAGCGGTCACGCGCTCAACAACCGGCTGCTGCGCGCGCTCCTGGCCGACGAGTCGGCCTGGGAGATCGTGACCTTCGCCGACGAGCGCCTCGCCCCGGCCGGCATGGCGCAGCTGGCTCCGGCCTGGTGACGCCGACCCGTGGCCGCCGTCGTCGGCGTGCTGCGGTGCGGTAGATCACGCAAGACGCGGTGGCATCGCCGCTGCGGCTGGTCAGGCGCTCAATATCCCGGTGACGCGTCCGATTTCCCCCGAGGGATGCGCGCAGGCGCCTCCCTTCGCTTCAAGGGAGATTCGACGCATGAGCACCGGATTCGAGGGCCGGGCGCCGACGGGCGCGCACACGCTGTACATCACCGCCGGCTCGGGCAACAGCTACAAGCCGGTGCAGGTGCTGGCCCAGCGCGGCCCGGGGGGCATTCCGTGCCGGCTGCGGCCGGTCAACGTCCTGGACGGAGAAACGCGTCGCCCCGGTTTCCTGGCGATCAACCCGCGCGGGCAGGTGCCTTTCCTGGTGACGGCTGAGGGCGAGCGGCTGGGCGAGTCCAACGCGATCGCCTGGTTCCTGGCCGAGGGCAGCGCGCTGATCCCGGCCTCGCCGCTGCACCGCGCCCAGGCGATCCAGTGGCTGATCTTCGAGCAGACCCTGCTCGAGCCCCGCATCTCGCCGGCCCGCTTTTTCTCGACCATCGCGCCGGAGCTGCGCGAGGCCAATGCGGCCCGCTTCCCCGGCTGGATCGAGGCGGGGCATGCCGGACTGGCGCTGCTCGATGCCCATCTGACGGGGCGGGAGTTCCTCTGCGACAGTGGCTACGGCATCGCCGACATCGCGGTCTTCGGCTACACCCACCTGGCGCGGGAAGGCGGCTTCGATCTGGACCGCTATCCGGGCGTGTGCCGCTGGATCGACCGGGTGCAGGCGCAGCCGGGCCACCGCCCGGTGGCGGATCTGCCCACCGTCGAGCCGATCCGTCCTGTGGCGGCCTGAGCCGGGACGTCATGCCCCTGCAGGACCTCCTCGTCGCCCCGGCGCCGGTCGATGCGGTGGCGCTGCTGGATCGACTCGACCACCCCGTCTGGATCTTCGACATCGATCGCAGCCGCGTGCACTGGGCCAATCGGGAGGCCGTGGCGATGTGGCAGGCCAGCAGCCTGCAGGCGCTGTGCGCGCGCGACATGGCGCAGGGCATGTCGGTGGCCGTGTCGCGGCGGCTGCGCCAGTACCAGGCCGACTTCCAGCAGAGCGCCGCCCGTTTCGGCGAGCAGTGGACGCTGTATCCGGGCGGTGTCCCGGTGACGATGTGGGTCGATTTCAGCGGCTGGCCGCTGGCCGATGGCCGCATGGCGATGCTGTGCAGCGCCCGGCGCACCGGGGCGGAGGCCACGCCTCCGGATTCGCTGCGCAGCGTCGACGCGCTGCTGCACACCGAGGTGATGACCACGCTCTACAGCCGGGCCGGGCGGGCGCTCTACCGCAATCCGACCTCGCGCGCCAGCGTGGCGCCGGGCGCGGACCGGCTGGGCACGCGGCTGACCGACCGCGAGGACCTGCGGGATCTGGTCACGGCGCTGCAGGCCCGCGGCGAGGCCAAGCTCATCACGCGCGTGCGCACCGCCGGGGGGGATCGCTGGCACGACCTGTCAGCCCGGATGTGCCGAGATCCGGCCACCGGCCGCCGGGCCCTGCTGGTCACGGAGATCGATGTGAGCGGCCTGAAGCAGGCGCAGGCGCAGGCCCAGTACCTCGCCGATCATGACCAGCTCACCGGCCTGCCCAACCGCAACCAGGTCCTGAAGACCTTCGCGCAGGCGCTGCGGGCCTGCCGGCTGCGCGGGGACGAGGCGGCGCTGGTCTTCATCGATCTGGACCACTTCAAGCGGGTGAACGACTCGCTGGGCCATGCGGTCGGCGACGAGCTGCTGGTCCAGCTGGCGCGGCGCCTGAACGACGCGCGGCGGCCGGGCGAATGCGTGGCCCGGCTGGGCGGCGACGAGTTTCTGCTGATGCTGCCTCTGCGCGATGTCGTGGCCACCGCGATGGCGCGCGCCGACGAGCTGGTGGCGCTGATCGCGCAGCCGGTCGTGCTGCCCCAGACGGAGCTGCGCGTCACGCCCTCCATCGGCATCAGCCTCTTTCCGCAGGACGGCGAGGACCTGGACACGCTGATGCGCCATGCCGACCTGGCGATGTACGGGGCGAAGGCCGCCGGTCGCGGCACCGCGATGCGCTTCCGCCCCGAGATGACCGCGGCCGCCCAGTCCCGGCTGGCGCTGGAGGTCGAACTGCGCCGCGCGCTGGCGCAAGGGCAGATCGGGGTGCACTACCAGCCGCGGGTCGAGGTGGCCAGCGGCCGCATCGTCGGCGCCGAGGCGCTGGTGCGCTGGCGGCACCCCGAGCGCGGCATGATCCCGCCCGACGTCTTCATCTCGGTCTGCGAGGACTGCGGCCTGATCGGCGAGCTCGGCGCGATGGTGCTCGAGAAGGCCTGCGCCCAGCAGGTGGCCTGGGCCGCGGCAGGCCGGGTGCTCACGGTGTCGGTCAACCTGTCGCCGCGGCAGTTCTTCGCCGCCGATCTGGTGGCCGAGATCCGCGACATCCTGACGCGCACCGGCTGCTCGCCGGCCGCCATCGAGCTGGAGATCACCGAGTCGGTGCTGCTCGGCCACGACGACCGCACCGTCACCGCGCTGGAGGCGCTCGGCCAGATGGGCCTGCGCATCGCCATCGACGACTTCGGCACCGGCTACTCCAACCTGGCCTATCTGCACCGCTACCCGGTCGACACGCTGAAGATCGACCGCTCCTTCATCCGCGCGCTCTCCGAGCGCCCGGCGATCACCGAGATGATCGTCACCATGTGCCGCATGCTGGGCGTGACGATGGTGGCCGAAGGCGTCGAGCTGGCCGAGCAGCTCGACTGGCTGCGTGGCCACGCCGTTCATGAATACCAGGGCTGGCTGTTCGGGCCGGCGGTGGCGCCGGAGGAGTTCGAGCGGCGGTGGATGGCGGCGCCGGCCGCCGTTCAGTAGCTCCGCCCGCCCCGGTACAGCGCGTGCTGCCGGCGTGCCAGCGGCGTGGCCTGGGCCAGCGCGGCGAAGCTGCGGCTGGCGTGGGCGTGGGTGATGGCGATGCCGAGCGCGTCGGCGGCGTCCTTGCCGGGCTGGCCGGGCAGCTTGAGCAGGTGCTGCACCATCGCCTGGATCTGCGCCTTGGCGGCGCCGCCGTGGCCGGTGACGGCCTGCTTCATCTGCACTGCGGTGTATTCGCCCACCGGCAGCGGCGGGCTGCCGGCCACCAGCGCGGCCAGCGCCGCGCCGCGCGCCTGCCCGAGCAGCAGCGTGCTCTGCGGGTTGACGTTGACGAAGACGATCTCGAGCGCGGCCGCGTCGGGCTGGTAGGTCGAGACGACCTCGCGCACGCCGTCGAAGATCAGCCGGATGCGCGCGGGCAGGTCGCCGCGCGGCGCCTCGGCGGTGCGGATGGTGCCGCTGGCGACATAGGCCAGATGCGGCCCGTCGACGTCGATCAGGCCGAAGCCGGTGATCTGCAGGCCCGGGTCGATGCCGAGGATGCGCATGGCGGCGGCCGTGTCCGGACTCAGCCCGTGACGCGGCGGGTGTAGGTGCGGAAGACGGCGTCGTGCACCCAGCCGAGCGACTCGTACAGGCGCTGGGCGGCGTGGTTGTCGTGCGCGGTGGTCAGGTCCATGCGCACGCGGCCGCTCTGGCGCGCCCGGGTTTCGGCCGCGCGCAGCAGCGCCGCGCCCAGCCCGCTGCAGCGCGCCTCGGGCGCGACGAACAGGTCGTAGAGCACGAAGATCGGCGCGGCCTCGACCGAGCAGAAGCTCGGATAGAGCTGGCAGAAGCCGACCGGCTCGGCCAGGCCGGCCGGCGGCACGCGCTCGGCCAGCAGGATGACCGATTCGTCCGCCTGCATCCGCGCCTGGATGAACGCGGCGGCGCGCGCCCGGTCGGGTGCCTGCGCGTAGAACTGGCGATAGGCGTCGAAGAGCGCCGCGACCGCGTCGAGATCGGCCAGGCCGGCCGGGCGGATCGAGATCGGGACGCTCATGGACAGGGCCTTTCGCCGGGGGGCGTCAGTGGCGGAAGTGGCGGGTGCCGGTCAGCACCATGGCGATGCCGCGCTCGTCGGCGGCGGCGATCACCTCGTCGTCGCGCATCGAGCCGCCCGGATGGATGACGCAGGTGGCGCCGGCGTCGACCACCACGTCCAGACCGTCACGGAACGGGAAGAAGGCGTCGCTGGCCACGGCCGTGCCGTCCAGGCTCAGGCCCGCGGCCTTGGCCTTGATCGAGGCGATGCGGGCCGAGTCCAGCCGGCTCATCTGGCCGGCGCCGACGCCGAAGGTCATGCCGTCCTTGCAGAAGACGATCGCGTTGGACTTGACGAAGCGCGCCACGGTCCAGGCGAACTTCAGGTCTTCGAGCTGCTGGGCGGTGGGCTGCAGCTTGGTGACCACCTTCAGCTCGCCGACGATGTCGAGGTTGTCGGCCGACTGCAGCAGCATGCCGCCGCCCACGCGCTTGAAGTCGAGCGCGTTCACGGCCTGGCTCACCGGCACCTCCAGCAGGCGCACATTGACCTTGCTGGCGTAGGCGGCGCGGGCGGCCGGCGTGATGACCGGCGCGATGGCGACTTCGACGAAGTGCTTGTTGGCGTTGATCTTGTCGACCACGTCGGCGTCGAGCGGGCGGTTGAAGGCGATGATGCCGCCGAAGGCCGAGGTCGGGTCGGTCTTCAGCGCCTTCTCGTAGGCTTCCAGCAGCGTCGCGCCCACGGCCACGCCGCAGGGGTTGGCGTGCTTGACGATCACGCAGGCCGGCACGTCGAAGGCCTTCACGCATTCCCACGCCGCGTCGGCGTCGGCGATGTTGTTGAAGCTCAGCTCCTTGCCCTGGATCTGCGTCCAGCCGGCCAGCAGGCCGTCAGCGACCTTGGCCTCCTTGTAGAACGCCGCCGACTGGTGCGGGTTCTCGCCGTAGCGCATGCCCTGCACCTTGTGCAGCTGCAGGTTGAAGACGCTCGGGTATTCCTCGCGGGCGGGCACGTCGGCGGTCTTGTCTTCCGCGCCGGCTTCCAGCGAGGTCAGGTAGTTGCTGATCATGCCGTCGTAGGCGGCGGTGTGCGAGAACACCTTCTTCGCGAAGCCGAACTTGGTCTGGCGGGTCAGGCCGGCGCCGTCGAGCTCGGCCAGCACCTGGGCGTAGTCGCTCGGGTCGATGACCACCGCCACGTCCTGCCAGTTCTTGGCGGCGGCGCGCAGCATCGCCGGGCCGCCGATGTCGATGTTCTCGATCGCGTCCTCCAGCGTGCAGTCGGCCTTGGCGGTGGCCTGCGCGAAGGGGTAGAGGTTGATGATCAGCAGGTCGATCGTGTCGATGCCGTGCTCTTTCAGCGCCGCCATGTGCTCGGGGACGTCGCGGCGGGCCAGCAGGCCGCCGTGCACGCGCGGGTGCAGCGTCTTGACGCGGCCGTCGAGCATCTCGGGGAAGCCGGTGATCTCGCTCACTTCGGTGACCGGCAGGCCGTTCTGGGCCAGCAGCTTGGCGGTGCCGCCGGTGGAGAGCAGGCGGATGCCGCGCGCATGCAGCGCCTGGGCGAACTCGACGATGCCGGTCTTGTCGGAGACGGAAAGGAGGGCGGTGGTCATGGTGGGATGACGATCGGTGGGGAATCGGGAAGGGGCGGAGGCGGCCGGGCGGCTCAGTCGATCAGCCGGTGCTCGACCAGCTTGCGGCGCAGCGTGTTGCGGTTGATGCCGAGCCATTCGGCGGCGCGGCTCTGGTTGCCGTCGGCGCGCGCCATCACCACGTCGAGCAGCGGGCGCTCGACCGCCTTGATGACCATGTCGTACAGACCGTGCGGCGTGGTGCCGTCGAGGTCGTCGAAATAGGTGCCAAGCGTGCTGCGGATCGACTGGTCGATCGGGCT
>JAUPTP010000081.1 GCA_030918015.1 Pseudomonadota bacterium | reverse complement strand
ACCAGCACCTCGGGCAAGGTCTTCGTCGGCGACTGGATCGGGCAGTTCCAGCCCGGCCACCTGGTGCTGACCGGCCCGCGGCTGCCGCACAACTGGCTGTCGATGGACATGCCCGACGGCGGCGTGACGCTGCGCGATCTGGCGATCCAGTTCCAGCACGAGCCGATGGCGCGCGCCGCCGCGGCCATCCCCGAGCTGGGCGAGGTGCTGCCGATGCTCGAGCGCGCGCGCCACGGCATCGAGTTCTTCGGCATGGGCGAGCGCGCGCAGCAGTCCTGGCAGCGCATCAAGGAGGCGCGCGGCCTGCGCCGCTTCGCCGTCTTCTGCGAGCTGATGGCCGAGCTGGCCGCCTGCACCGACTACCGGCTGCTGTCGAACGTGCAGATGCAGAGCATCGACGACGACACCTCGCTCGACCAGATCGACGCGGTGGTCAGCCGCATCACCGACAACCTCGGCCAGGCCTTCTCCGCCGCCGACATCGCCGCCGAGCTGGGCATGAGCGAGAGCCGCTTCAGCCGCTTCTTCCGCCGCGCCACCGGCAACACCTTCACCGACTTCGTCAACCGCGTCCGCATCAACCGCGCCTGCCAGCTGCTGATGGAATCGGACCGGCTGATCACGCACATCTGCTTCGAGGTCGGCTTCAACAATGTCGCGAACTTCAACCGGCGCTTCCTCGAGATCAAGGGGCTGACGCCGAGCGAGTTCCGCAAGCAGGCCGACAACCGCTTCGGCGGCGCGGCCTGAGCGCCGACCTGAGCCTTTCCGCAGGACCCCATCCCATGTACCTCGGCATCGATCTCGGCACCTCCGAGCTCAAGCTGGTGCTGCTCGACCGGCAGCACCGCCTCGTGGCCAGCGTCGGCGAGCGGCTGACCGTGCAGCGCCCCGCGCCCCTGCACAGCGAGCAGTCGCCCGCCGACTGGTGGGACGCGATGGCGCGCGCGATGGCGCGGCTGCAGGCCGGGCAGGCGCCGGCGCTGGCGCAGGTGCGCGCGATCGGCCTGTCGGGCCAGATGCACGGCGCGGTGCTGATGGATGCCGCCGGCGAGGTGCTGCGCCCGGCCATCCTCTGGAACGACGGCCGCAGCGGCGCCGAATGCGCCGAGCTGGAGGCCGCCTGCCCGCGTCTGCACGCGATCGCCGGCAATCTGGCCATGCCCGGCTTCACCGCACCGAAGCTGCTGTGGGTGCGCCGGCATGAGCCGGAGGTCTTCGCGAAGACCGCCACCGTGCTGCTGCCCAAGGACTGGCTGCGCTTCATGCTGACCGGCGAGCGCGTCGGCGAGATGAGCGACGCCGCCGGCACCCTGTGGCTGGACGTGGCCGAGCGGCGCTGGTCGCCCGAGGTGCTGGCCGCCTGCGGCCTGACCGAGGCGCAGATGCCGCGGCTGGTCGAGGGCAGCGAGGCCTCCGGCACGCTCCAGCCCGAGCTGGCCGCGCGCTGGGGCCTGCCGGCCGGCGTGATCGTCGCCGGCGGCGGCGGCGACAACGCCGCCAGCGCGGTCGGCATCGGCGCGGTGCGGCCGGGCGAGGGCTTCGTCTCGCTGGGCACCTCCGGCGTGATCTTCCTGACCAGCGACCGCTTCCGCCCCAACCCGGCCAGCGCGATGCACGCCTTCTGCCACGCGCTGCCCGGCACCTGGCACCAGATGAGCGTGATGCTCAGCGCCGCCAACGGCCTGAGCTGGGTGACGCGGCGGGTCGGCGCCGCCAGCGAAGGCGCGCTGCTCGAGCAGGTGGCGCGCCTGAGCCCGGAGCAGCGCGCGCGCGCGCCGCTCTTCCTGCCCTACCTGAACGGCGAGCGCACGCCGCACAACAACCCGCACGCGCAGGGCAGCTTCTTCGGGCTGACCAACGAGCACGACGCGGCCGCGCTGGGCTGGTCGGTGATCGAGGGCGTGACCTTCGGCCTGCTCGACGGCTGGCATGCGCTGGGCGTGCAGCCGGGCGAGGTGGCCAGCCTCACGCTGGTGGGCGGCGGCGCGCGCTCGAGCCTGTGGGCGCAGCTGCTGGCTGACGCGATCGGCATGCCGATGGTCACCCGCCACGGCGGCGAGGCCGGCGGCGCGCTGGGCGCCGCACGCCTGGCCTGGCTGGCCGACGGCGGCACGCTCGACCAGGTCTGCCCCGCGCCCGAGATCGCCGCGACCTTCTCGCCCGATCCGGCCGAGACCGCGCGGCTGGCCGCTCGCCATGCGCGCTTCAGGGCGCTGTACCGGGCGGTGGAGGGGCTGTTTCCGGCGGGCTGAGGCGGTCGGCAGAAGCCCGGCCGTCAGTCGCCCTGCGGCAGCAGCCGGGTCACGGCGGCGCTGGCCAGCTCGCCGATGCGCACCAGGAAATCGGTGCCCATCTCGGGCGTGTAGCGCGTGGGATCGGGCGAGCCCAGCACCAGCAGGCCGAAAGCCGGCGAGCTCATGCTGCGCCGCAGCGGCAGCAGCGACAGCGAGGCCACGCCGGCGGGCTGCTGCAGCCACTGCACCGCCTCGATGGTGGTGTGCGAGCCGCAGTAGGGCGTCGACAGGCTGGTGGCGAAACGGCGCATCTCCGCGCTGACCGGCCGCGCCACCGGCTCGGCCTGGAAGTCCGGCGCCACATCCCAGAGCCGGATCGCCGCCTGCGGAATCAGGAACTGGTCCTGCAGGTCCAGCACCAGCAGGTCGGGCAGGTCGCGCGGATCGGGCACCAGCATCAGCGCACGCACCCACTGGTGCAAGCGGTCGGAGAGCGCAGCGTTCTCCTGGCCGTGGCGGATCATGTCCATGATGCGGCGCTCCAGGCCCTGGATGCGCTCGCGCAGCATCTCCATCTGTCGCTGCTGGAGCGAGACGGCGCGCTGGCCATGCGGGTTGGCCAGCTCGACATTGGCCAGCAGCTCGGCGTGACGCTCGAAGAAACCCGGCGTCTGCACCAGATAGCTGGCGATGTCGTCTTCGGAGAGGCCCTGCAGGCGGCCCTGGATGCTGCTCATGGCGGGAGAGGGTAGCGCAGCGCCCGACGCCGCACCCGAAGGAAAAGCCGGGTTGAGGCCCTTCATCCGCGCCTTGAATGCGCAAGTCGCGCAGCGTGCGGCGCGCTCAGCGTGCGTCCGGCAGCCTCACCTCGCCGGCGAACACGGTGACGGCCGGGCCGGTCATGCGCACGCTGCTGCCGGGGCCGTCCCACTCGATGGTCAGCTCGCCGCCGCGGGTCTCGACATCGACGCGCGCGTCCAGCCAGCCCAGGCGGATGCCGGCCACCACCGCCGCGCAGGCGCCGGTGCCGCAGGCCAGCGTCTCGCCGGCGCCGCGCTCGAACACCCGCAGCCGCACCCGGTCGCGCGCGACCACCTGCAGGAAGCCGGCGTTGACCTTGCGCGGAAAGCGCGGATGCGACTCCACCCACGGCCCGACCTGCGCCACCGGCGCGGTGTCGACATCGTCCACGCGCTGCACCGCATGCGGGTTGCCCATCGACACCACCGCGACCTCGACCTGCTCCTGCGGCGCGGCCGGGTTGGCCAGCGGCCACAGCTCGGCGCCGTTCTCCAGCCGCGGCTGCAGCCCGGACGGATCGAAGGGCACGCGCTCGGGCTCGAGAATCGGCTGGTTCATGTCGACGGTGACGCGCCCGTCGGCCTGCATGCGCAGCACGATGCGGTTGTTCATCGTCTCGACGCGCACCTCGTCGCGGTCGCTCAGGCCCTGCTCGCGCACGAAGCGCATGAAGCAGCGCGCGCCGTTGCCGCAGTGCTCGACCTCCTCGCCGGTGGCGCCGTTGAAGATGCGGTAGCGGAAGTCGGCGTCCGGCCCCTGCGGGCGCTCGACGACGAGGATCTGGTCGGCGCCGATGCCGAAGCGGCGGTCGCCGACGAAGCGCAGCTGTTCCTCGCTGAGCGCCAGCGGCGCGCGGGTGGCATCGAACACGACGAAGTCGTTGCCGAGGCCGTGCATCTTGGTGAAGGGAAGGGGCGAGCGGGTGGTCATGGCGGGATTATCCGGGGCGTGACTCATGGGACGAACGGCATCTGCGCGCCGCGGGCCACATCGCGCAGCAGGTGGTGCAGACCGCCCGTGGCCGCATCCACCAGCGGCGTGCTCTCCACCCGGCGCAACCAGCCCAGGGCCGGGTCGAACAGCACGTAGCAGTCGTGATCGTGCTGCTGGGCCGAGCGGTAGATCAGGCCGTGATAGCCGTGGCGTGCAGCGTCGGCGGCCAGTTCCTGCGTGCAGCCGAAGCGCAGCGAGGTCAGCACCGGCCAGGTGGGCGCATGCGGACGCAGATCGAGCAGCCGCACCGGCTCGGTGAGCTGGACCCAGAGCAGGCTGCGCAGACGCAGGTCAGCCGTCGACAGCACATGGGCCTCGCGCCGCGCCAGCGTCTCGTAGGCCGCAGTCTCAGACTCTTCGGCGAAATAGCCGACCGGCCGATCTGGCAGGTCGAAGCGACCGCCCATCAGTCCGGTGGGCGGCAGCCGCACCGGCCCGATCGCCACGGTGCTGGCGGTGCGACGGGTGCGCTGGATGCGGTACATCGAATGCAGCCGCGGCAGGGTGTGTTCCTGGCAGTAGGTGAGATCGCTCAGTTTCATGCGGGAAGATCGCGGTTCAGGCGCCTTCCGTCCGGGCCACGGCGAGCACGCGCTCGGCCTGACCTTGTTCCAGGGCCTGTCGCGGCGTCAGTCCTTCGAGGCCGCCCTGCGGGGTCTCGAAGAAGTTCAGCAGCGCCCAGCCCTCGCTCAGCCCGAGCGCCTGACCGATCGGGGCGACATGCGCCCACACGGCCGGCTCGAACTGCCAGCGCGGCACCTTGAACCCGCGCTTGGTCTGCGTCAGGCCGATGCAGCGGCCCTTGCCGATCCAGGCGTTGATGGTCACGCGACTGGTGCCCAGCAGGGCGGCAGCCTCGTCGGTGCTCATCATGTCGGCCTGCTCGAGCCGACGCAGGCGGCTGTCGAGGCTGGCATGCAGCAGGGCATTCGTCTCGGTCGGGGTCAGGTAGGGCGAAGGTCTGGCGGCTCGCGCGCTTCGGCGGGGAAGGACGGAAGACGTCGAGGTTTCAGTCGTCTGGGTTTTCATGGCGGGGATGACTGAGGTGCCGTGTGTCATGGCGCGTTGCGGCCGTTGACCTTGGTCTGGCTGAAGAAGCCGCATGAGCGAAAGCCTGCATGGCGTCGAGTTGAGGCGATACCCGGTGTTGACTTCACGGGGGGAAGCGTTGGCTTTCGAAGAAGTTCAAGCACTTGTTCTGTGCTGAATCCCTGTTCCGTGAGCCGGGATGCAGGAAGCCATGAGCATGGAGACTTTGCACGGCTGGCAGGGTTGCTGCGAATGGCAAGAAATGCCTTCATCAGCGCCACCGCGATCTTGTGCGGCTCGAACGCGACCACCGCACCATTGCGGAGGATGATCTGATACCCGGCGTAAGCGGAGGCGGCGCTACCGGGTCGTTCGTGGATTTGTTGTTCTGCTATGGCCAGCATCTTGACTTCCCTTTGAGAACGAGATTTCGTCAATCTCGTTAAGTTCGGAAGTGTAGCGCGACCTGCTGACCGAGGATCAATTCCCTCTGTCGGAGTTCAGTACAGCCCCGCCTCGCCCTCGGGCCGGGTCTTGAAGCGCTTGTGCACCCACAGGTACTGCTCGGGCAGGCGGCGCACCTCCTGCTCGATCCAGCGGTTCATGCGCGCGGTGTCGGCCACGGCGTCGTCGGTGGGGAAGTCGGTCCAGGGTTCGAGGAAGCGGATGCGCCAGCCCTGGCCGCCGGGCAGCATCTCGCCGACCACCGGCTGCACCACCATGCCCAGCGCGCGCGCCATGCGCGACGGCGCCAGCAGCGTCGCCGCCGGCACGCCGAAGAAGGGCACGAAGGCCGCGTCGCGGGCGCCGAAGTCCATGTCGGGCAGGTTGAAGAAGGCGTCGCCCCGCTTGATGGCGCGCATCAGCGCGCGCGCGCCCTCGCTGCGGGCGAAGATCTCGGCGTTGCCGAAACGCAGCCGGCCGCGGCGCATCGCCGCGTCGAAGACCGGGTTGCTCTGCGCCTGGTAGATCGAGCCGGCGTGGCGGTTCTGGTTCAGCAGGATGCTCACGCCGGTGACGTCCAGTGCCAGGAAATGCGGCGCCAGCCACATCACCGGGCGCTCGCTGCGCTCGGCCAGCTTCACGTCGCCCTCGACCTGGATCAGCCGCGACAGCCGCTCGCGCGAGGCATACCAGAGCATGCCGCGCTCGAGAAAGCTGCGGCCCAGCCAGCCGAAGTGCGCGCGGGCGATGGCCTCGCGCTCGGCGGGCGTCTTCTCGGGCAGACACAGTTCGAGGTTGCGCAGCGCGATGCGCCGGCGGGACGTGCCCAGCCGCCACAGCAGCGCGCCCAGGCCCAGGCCGAGGCGGGTCTGCAGGCCCAGCGGCAGCCAGTGCAGCAGCCACAGCAGGCCGAGCACCAGCCGGGCGGCCATGTTCGAGAGAAAGGATTTCATGCGGAAGCGTCGGAAGCAGGCGCGGGCGCGGGGGCCGGCTCCGCCAGCGCACGCGGCGCCTTGTAGCGGTGATAGCCCCACAGATACTGGCCGGGATTCTGGCGGATCAGCCGCTCCATCGCACGGTTGACGACGCCGGCGCTGCGCACGGCCAGGCGCTCGGCGTCGGGCTCGTCGGTGCTTGCGGGCAGCGCCTCGTCGGGCAGGCTGGCGCGGATGACGAAGCCGCGGCCGCCGGGCAGGCGCTCGCAGGCCAGCAGCAGCCAGTCGGCGCCGGTCTGCTGCACCAGGCGCGCGGCCAGCGTCATCGTGTAGGCCTCGCGGCCGAAGAAGGACGCCCACACGCCCAGGCCGTCGGGCGGCACCTGGTCGGGCAGCAGGCCGATCGTGCCGCCCTTGCGCAGCGCGCGGATCATCTGGCGCACGCCGGCCAGCGTCGCCGGCGCCGTCTCCAGGCCGGGGCGGTTGCGCGACTGCGCCACCAGATCGCGCAGCCAGGGCTGGCGCGCCGGGCGGTACAGCGCCGTCATCGCGCGCTGGCCGCCCCAGCGCTCGGCATAGGCCTGCGCGATGATCTCGAAGCAGCCCAGGTGCGGCGTGAGCATCACCAGGCCGCGGCCGCGCGCCAGCGCCGCCTCGACATGCTCGGCGCCCTCCCAGCGCACGATGTCGCCCAGCGGCGCATCAGGCCGGCGGCACCACAGCCAGGGCAGCTCGGCCACCATGCGCCCGGCCGAGGCCACCGCGGGGCGCGCCTGCGCCCACGGCAGGCCCGCCTGCTCGACGTTGGCACGCATGCGGCGCCGGTAGGTGGGCGAGGCGCACCAGGTGACCCAGCCCAGCAGCGCGCCGACGCGGTGAAGCAACGGCAGCGGGGCCTTCGAGGCGGCTTTGAACAGGGAGGCGATCACGGGCATAGAATTCGTCACATTCGCCGAGTTAAGGAACAACTTGCGGGGCGACGGGCCGGGTCTTGACCGGGCACGACACCTGCCGAAATCGAGAGATTTTCGGCAGAAGTGGAAAAAATGCCGCTAAAGCGTTCGCCGCAGGCTCCTCAACAGCTCGGCGACACGCGCCGAAAAGCTTGTTTGGATTTCAGGAGTTTATAAGTGGCGAACGACTTTCTCTTCACGTCCGAGTCGGTGTCGGAAGGACACCCCGACAAGGTGGCCGACCAGATCTCGGACGCCATCCTCGACGCCATCCTGGCGCAGGATCCGCGCTCGCGCGTGGCCGCCGAGACGCTGACCAACACCGGCCTGGTCGTGCTGGCCGGCGAGATCACCACCAACGCGCATGTCGACTACATCCAGGTCGCGCGCGACACGATCAAGCGCATCGGCTACGACAACACCGAGTACGGCATCGACTACAAGGGCTGTGCTGTCATGGTCTGCTACGACAAGCAGTCAAACGACATCGCCCAGGGCGTGGACCACGCCAGCGATGACCACCTGAACACCGGCGCCGGCGACCAGGGCCTGATGTTTGGCTACGCCTGCGACGAAACGCCCGACCTGATGCCCGCGCCGATCTACTATGCGCACCGTCTGGTGGAACGTCAGGCACAGTT
>JAUPTP010000080.1 GCA_030918015.1 Pseudomonadota bacterium | reverse complement strand
TGGGCTTTGTCATCGGCAGTTCGCGCCTGGCCTATGCCGCGGTGTATCCGCTCATGACCGCCTTCAACGCGCTGCCCAAGGCCGCCTTCGTGCCGATCCTGGTGGTGTGGTTCGGCATCGGGGTGGGCCCCGCCATCCTGACCGCCTTCCTGATCAGCTTCTTCCCGATCATGGTCAACATCGCCACCGGCCTGGCCACGCTCGAGCCCGAGCTGGAGGACGTGCTGCGGGTGCTGGGCGCGCGGCGCTGGGACGTGCTGGTCAAGGTCGGGCTGCCGCGCTCGCTGCCCTACTTCTACGGCTCGCTGAAGGTGGCGATCACGCTGGCCTTCGTCGGCACCACGGTGTCGGAGATGACCGCGGCCAACGAGGGCATCGGCTACCTGCTGATCTCGGCCGGCAGCTCGATGCAGATGGGGCTGGCGTTTGCCGGGCTGGTCGTCGTCGGCGCGATGGCGATGGTGATGTACGAGCTGTTCTCGGTGGTGGAGAAGCGCACGACCGGCTGGGCCCATCGCGGATCGGGCGCGCACTGAAACGAAAAAAAGGGGCATGATGGCCCCATGCACGCCTTCACCACGCCCGACCCGACGATGGAGCAGATGCTGCTGCACCTGCGCCAGGCCAGCGACATCGCACGCGCCGCGATGGAGCAGGGCCACCACCCCTTCGGCGCCCTGCTGGTGGGGCCGGACCACGAGACGGTGCTGCTGATCCAGGGCAACGTCGACAGCGTCAACCACGCCGAGGCGGTCCTGGCCCGGCAGGCCGCGGCCAAGTTCGACGCCGACCTGCTGTGGAACTGCACGCTCTACACCACGGTCGAGCCCTGCTGCATGTGCTCGGGCACCCAGTACTGGGCCGGCATCGGGCGGCTGGTCTACGGCATGAGCGAGACGCGGCTGCGCGCCACCACCGGCCGCCATCCCGAGAACCCGACGCTGGACGTGCCCTGCCGCGAGGTCTTCTCGCGCGGGCACAAGCCGATCCGCGTCTGGGGACCGATTCCTGCCATCGAGGACGATCTCGCCGCGGTGCACGCCCGGTTCTGGCTCGGCCGCTGAGCCTGCCCCCGCAGACCACGCTGGCACGCCTCCTGCATCGTGGTGCGGGCCCCGCATCCCGCTTTTTCAGGAGTGCCCACCCCATGCCGGACAGCCCGCTGCCCGTGATCGACCTGGCCCCCAGCTTCGGTCACGATCCCCTGGTCGTGCAGGACCTGGTCCGTCGCATCGACGCCGCCTGTCGGCAGGATGGCTTCTTCCACATCACCGGCCACGGCGTCCCGCTGGCCCTGAGCCATCATCTCTTCATGCTCTCGCGCCGGCTGTTCGCGCTGCCGGAGGACGTGAAGCGGCGCTGGCATGTCGACCGGTCCGGCGGCCTGTGCCGGGGCCATGACCCGGTGGGCTGGCAGGCGCTCGAATCCGGCCGACCGGCCGACCTGAAGGAGAGCTTCTATCTGGGCGTCGACCGCGGCCCCTGGGATCCGCTGGTGCGCGCCGGCACCCCCAACCACGGCCCGAACCAGTGGCCGGACGAAGCCCTGGTGCCGGGCTTCCAGGCGACGGTCGAGGCCTATCAGTCCACGATGTCGCGGCTCGGCCGGCACCTGATGGGCCTGATCGCCCTGGCGCTGAAGCTGCCGCGCGAACATTTCGAGCCCTTCCAGCGCAACCCGATGCCGGTGCTGCGCCTGCTGCGCTACCCGCCCCAGGCCGCCAGCGTGCTCGACGGCCAGATCGGCTCGGGCGCGCACACCGACTGGGGCGGACTGACGCTGCTGGCGCAGGACGAATGCGGCGGGCTTCAGGTGCAGCGCGACGGCCAGTGGATCGACGTGCCGCCCTTGCCCGGCACGCTGGTCGTCAACCTCGGCGACCTGATGCAGCGCTGGACCAACGACCGCTATCGCTCCTCGCTGCACCGGGTCGTCAACCGCCACAGCGGGCGCGAGCGCTTCTCGATCGCCTGGTTTCATGACATGGATTACCACGCGACCGTCAGCGCGCTGCCCGGCTGCCATGACGCGCTCAATCCACCCCGGTACCCGCCGATCACGGCCGGTGAACACATCGTCGAGATGTACCGGCGCACCACCCTGCCCGTGGCCGCCTGAGGATACGCCCACGCGGCGGCCCCAGGCGCCTCCCGCCGGGCGGGGAAACCCAGGCCAGTACACTCCCGCCCTGTCCTTTGCCCCCCTCTGCGTCCTCCCCATGAGCTGGCCCGGCTGCCTGAACCTGCACTACACCCGCGACGGCGAGCGCACCATCGCGCTGGATCGCCACCATGGTCCGCTGCGCGTGCTGCAGCGGCTCTATCCCGAGGGCCCGGGCATCTGCCACCATGTGCTGGTCCATCCGCCCGGCGGCATCGTCGGCGGCGACACGCTGGAGATCGAGGCGCGGCTCGAGGAACGCACCCACGCGCTGATCACCACGCCAGGCGCCACGCGCTACTACCGCAGCGCAGGCGCTGCGGCCGTGCAGCAGGTCCGCGCCCGGCTGGCCGACGGGGCTCGCCTGGAATGGCTGCCGATGGAGACGATCGCCTACCGTGACTGCATCGCGGTCAACCGGATGCATTTCGATCTGTCGGCCGGCGCCGAGATGATCGGCTGGGACCTGCTGGCACTGGGCCTGCCCGCCGCCGGCGAGGACTGGAGCCGCGGCCGCTACGAGCAGCATCTGGAACTGCCCGGTGTCTGGCTCGAGCAGGCGCGCATCTCGGCCGATGACCACCGGCTGCTGGATGGCCCTCTGGGCTGGGCCGGCCACCGGGTGCTGGGCACGATGTGGTTCGCCACCGGCACCGGCCTCGAGCGCGATCGCCAGGCCCGACTGCTCGAGGCCGCCCGTGATGTGCTCGAGACCTCGCCGCTGGTCGACAGCGCCGGGGTCAGCGCCACCCACGATCGCGTCATCGTGCTGCGGGCCCTGGCCCACCGGGTCGAGCCCCTGATGCAGCTGTTCGTCGCGGTCCGGGCCGCCTGGCGCAGCGCGGGCTGGTCGCTGCCTGGCAACGCACCACGCATCTGGCGAACCTGACCGCCGATCACCTCGACTGACAGGCACGGCGGGCGGTTTTCCACCGTCACCGTGACGACCGCTCGCTAGACTGCCCGGATGGACAGTCTCCCGGTGACGTCACCCCTGGCAGCGGGTCGGCGCGGCCCGCGCACCGGGCTGCTGCTGACCGGCGGGGGCGCGCGCGCGGCCTACCAGGTCGGGGTCCTGCTGGCCATCGCGGACATGGCCCGCCAGGCCGGCGCGCCCGACGCCTGCCCGTACCAGATCATCGTCGGCACATCGGCCGGCGCGATCAACGCCACCGCGCTGGCCTGCCAGGCCGACCGGCATGATCAGGCGGTGCGGGAGATCGCCGACGTGTGGTCGCAGTTCCGCTCCGAGCAGGTCTACCGCACCGACTCGCTCGGCGTGCTGCGCACCGGCGCCCCGTGGCTGACGATGATGTCCTTCGGCTGGCTGCTGCACCGATGGCGGCGACTGCGCCCGCGCTCGCTGCTGGACAACAGCCCTCTGGAATCGCTGCTGCTGCGCCTGGTGCGCTTCGACCGGCTCCAGCGCCTGATGGTCGAGGGTCATCTGGAGGCGCTGGCCATCACCGCTTCCAGCTACACCAGCGGCGAGCATGTGACCTTCTACGAGAGCCGCGAAGCCATCGCTCCATGGCAGCGCTCGCAGCGCCTCGCGATCCCTGCACGGCTCGACATCCGGCACCTGCTGGCCTCGGCGGCCATCCCGTTCGTCTTCCCGTCGATCGAACTGCCTTTCGGCGAACGCACCGGATGGTTCGGTGACGGCTCCATGCGCCAGGCCGCACCCATCTCGCCGGCGGTGCATCTGGGTGCCGAGCGCATTCTGATCATCGGGGCCGGCCGCATGCACGAGCCCCCGGGCCAGCCCACTCAGGAGGTCACCGGCTACCCGACGATCGCGCAGATCGCCGGCCATGCGCTGTCCAACATCTTCCTTGATGCCCTGTCCGTCGACATCGAGCGACTCCAGCGCATCAACGCCACGCTGGCCCTGCTGCCCCGCCAGGCGCTGGCACAGACGACACTGCGCCCGATCCAGGCCCTGGTGATCGCGCCGAGCCAGCGCCTCGACGACATGGCCGGACGGCACCTCGACCGGCTGCCGCTGACGGTGCGCAGCCTGCTCCGGGGCGTCGGGGTCAGCGGCCGGGGGGCCTCCGCACGGGGAGCCGCCCTGGCCAGCTATCTGCTGTTCGAGTCGGCCTACACCCGCGAACTGATCGCGCTCGGCCAGAGCGATGCCCAGGCCCGCCGCCGCGATGTGCTGGACTTCTTCGGCTGGCCCGGCTGCCAGCTCAAGGCTTCTTCGCCGGCGTGGCCGCCGCCACCGTCGGGGGCAGGAAGGCGGTCCCGTTGACGGTGAGGCCGCCCCCGGAAAACCGCGTGGCCGAAGCCTGCTTGACGCCCTTGACGCGCTCCATCACGTCGGCCCAGTCCCGGAAGGGGCCCTTCTTGCGCTCCTCGAGGATGCGCGTCGAGATGGCGGGCCCGATGCCCTTGATCGATTCCAGCTCCGCTTGCGAAGCCTTGTTGATGTCGGTGGCGGCCAGACTTCCGGCCGTGGCCAGGACCAGCGCCAGGCCGGCCAGCAGATTGCGGATCGTCGTCATCGTGATGCTCCCGGACCCCGGCTCGGGGTCGTCGCAGGGACGGAGAAGAATCGGCCTCGCCCGAGCGGGAGAGGCCGCCGCGCCGCGGTTCAGTCGCCTCGGCGTGGACTCACGATAGGCCCGTCCCCCGGTCCGACGCATCCCCATGAGGTGGGCCCTCTTGCGGGGGAGAGCAGACGAGGCTCGCTCAGTGATCCTCGAGCCGTCGCGCCGGGAAGGTCTCCCAGCCCTGGCAGCCGGGACATTGCCAGAAATACTGCTGCACCTCGAAGCCACAGGCCGCGCAGCGATAGCGCTGCAAGGGGCGCAGGGTCTGGGCCAGACTGGCCTGCACCGCCTGCAACTCGTCGGCCGACAGCGTCGCGCCGTCAGGCTCGCGCAGCAGCCGCAGCACCGGTCCCGGACCGGGCTGGGTCTTCATGTGCGACAGCAGCAGGCGTCGGCGTGAGGCCGGATCCCCGTCCAGCCCCAGCAAGGCCGCCAGCAGGTCCGAGGTCGGGCCCTGCTGGTGGAGTTCGGTCAGCACGGTCCGCGCCTCGTCGCCACGGCCGCAGGCCACCGCGCTGGAGGCAAAGTCCCCTGCGATGACCGACAAGGCGCCCGGCGCCACGGCCGCCAGAGGCAGCCAGGTCTGCAAGGCCTGGTCATGCGCCCCGCCGCGCGCCGCGCGCAATCCGGCCAGCACCAGCGGGCGTGCGGACTGCGGCGCCGCCTGGCGTGCCTTCTCGAGCGCGGTCCGGGCATCGTCGGTCGCGCCCCGGGCTTCGGCCTCGAGCGCCAGTTCGCACCAGTAGTGGGCGATGCGCGGCGCGAAGGAGCCGGCGGCGACCGCCTCGAGCTGGCGCGCCACCTCGATCGCCGCCTTCCAGTCGCGCGAGCGCTCGTGCAGCGTCAGCAGGGCCATGCGGGCATCGGTGGCAAAGGCCGAGCCCTCCAGGGCGCGATAGGCCGCCTCGGCCCGGTCGAACAGCCCGGCCTTCAGAAAGTCCTGCGCCAGGGCGTACTGGGCCCGGTCGCGCTCGGCGGTCGGCAGATCCGCCCGCGCCAGCAGATGCTGGTGCACCCGCACCGCGCGCTCGTACTCGCCGCGGCGGCGAAACAGGTTGCCCAGCGCGAAGTGCAGGTCCGAGCTGCCCGGATCCTGCTGCACCGCCTCGATGAACGCATCGATCGCCTTGTCCTGCTGCTCGTTGAGCAGCAGATTCAGGCCCTTGAAGTAGGCGCGCGGCGAGGACTCGATGTCGCGCTTCCACTGTCGCATGTCCAGGCGCGAGGCCAGCCAGCCCAGCCCGAAGGACAGCGGCAGCGCCAGCAGCAGCCACTGCAGATCAAAGTCCATCGCGAGGGGGCTGACCCAGGGGAACGTCAGGGAGCACCGGCATCGTGCCGGAGGAGGCCGGCGCGGCAGGCGCGACCTGGGCCGGCGGCTGTGGCTCGACCACGGCACGCGCACGGCGCCGCTGACGCCACCAGTTGGGCATCATCGCCAGCACGCCGAACAGCGCCCCCGCGGCAAAGACCACGAGCACCATCAGCACCATGGGTGCGCGGAACTCGAAGCCAAGAAACCAGCGGATCCGGGCCTCGTGCTGATTGTTCAGCGCGAAGGCGAACAGCACGAAGAAGACGGCGGCTCGAAATAGCCAGGAGAAGAATCGCATCGCACCGGGATTCTAGTGCGATCGGACGGCCAGCATCAGGACGATGCGGACGGATCAGGGACCGTCTTGCCGGGCACGCAGGTCTGGTCGACCGCTTCACGCAGGGCCTTGCCCGGCTTGAAGTGCGGCACCAGCTTCTCGGGAATGACGACCGGCTCGCCGGAACGGGGATTGCGCCCCATGCGCGGCGGCCGGCGGTTGATCGCGAAGCTGCCGAAGCCGCGGATCTCGATGCGGTGGCCCCGCCCCAGGGCCTCGGTCATCGTGTCGAGCATCGTCTTGACGGCGAACTCGGCATCACGATGGGTCAGCTGGCCGAAGCGTTCAGCCAGCAGGGTCACGAGGTCGGAGCGGGTCATCGCGCAGGGAGATCCGTGGCGTCCGGGTCAGCCGGCAGCGATCAGTTGCCTTGGTCCAGCTTGGCCTTCAGCAGGGCGCCCAGGCTGGTGGTGCCGGCGTTCTCGCGGCTGGAGTCAGCCGACAGGCGCTGCATGGCTTCCTGGTTCTCGGCGTTGTCCTTGGCCTTGATCGACAGCTGGATCGAACGCGTCTTGCGGTCGATGTTGATGATCAGGGCGGTGACTTCGTCGCCTTCCTTCAGCACGTTGCGGGCATCTTCCACGCGCTCGCGGGCGATTTCCGAAGCACGCAGGTAGCCGGTGACGTCGTCGTTCAGCTGGATCTCGGCGCCACGCGGGTCGACCGACTTGACCTTGCCGGACACGGTCATGCCACGGTCATTGACCGAGGTGTAGGCCGTGAACGGATCGGCGTCGAGCTGCTTGATGCCCAGCGAGATGCGCTCGCGCTCGACGTCGATGCCCAGAACGATCGCCTCGACGTCCTGACCCTTCTTGTAGTTGCGGACCGCGGCTTCGCCCGGCTCGTTCCACGACAGGTCGGACAGGTGCACCAGGCCGTCGATGCCGGCAGCCAGGCCCACGAACACGCCGAAGTCGGTGATCGACTTGACCGGGCCCTTGACCTTGTCGCCGCGCTTGAAGTTCTGCGCGAACTCGTCCCACGGGTTGGCACGGCACTGCTTCATGCCCAGCGAGATGCGACGCTTGTCTTCGTCGATCTCCAGGACCATGACTTCGACTTCGTCGCCCAGCGAGACGACCTTGGACGGAGCGACGTTCTTGTTGGTCCAGTCCATTTCCGAGACGTGCACCAGGCCTTCGATGCCCGGCTCGATCTCGACGAACGCGCCGTAGTCGGCGATGTTCGTGACCTTGCCGAACAGGCGGGTGCCCGACGGGTAGCGGCGCGAGACGCCGAACCACGGATCGTCGCCCATCTGCTTCAGGCCCAGCGAGACGCGGTTCTTCTCGGCGTCGAACTTCAGGACCTTGGCCGTCAGCTCCTGACCGACCGTCACCACTTCGCTCGGGTGACGGACACGGCGCCAGGCCATGTCGGTGATGTGCAGCAGGCCGTCGATGCCGCCGAGGTCGACGAACGCACCGTATTCGGTGATGTTCTTGACCACGCCGTTGACGATGGCGCCTTCACGCAGGGTTTCCAGCAGCTTGGCGCGCTCTTCGCCCATCGAGGCCTCGACCACCGCGCGACGCGACAGCACAACGTTGTTGCGCTTGCGGTCGAGCTTGATGACCTTGAACTCCATGGTCTTGCCCTCGAACGGGCTCATGTCCTTGACCGGACGGGTGTCCAGCAGGGAACCCGGCAGGAAGGCGCGGATGCCGTTGACCAGCACGGTCAGGCCGCCCTTGAC
>JAUPTP010000079.1 GCA_030918015.1 Pseudomonadota bacterium | reverse complement strand
TCTACGAGGTGATCGCCGAGCACAGGCTGCCGGCGATCTTCCACTCGGGCCACTCGGGCATCGGCTCAGGGATGCGCTGCGGCGGCGGCCTGCGGCTGCAGAACTCCAACCCGATGCTGCTGGAGGACGTGGCGATCGACTTTCCCGACATGGAGATCGTCATCGCGCACCCGAGCTGGCCGTGGCAGGACGAGGCGCTGAGCCTGGCGCTGCACAAGCCCAACATCTGGATCGATCTCTCGGGCTGGAGCCCGAAGTATTTCCCGCAGCAGCTGGTGCAGTACGCCAACACGCTGCTCAAGGACCGCATGCTCTTCGGCTCGGACTATCCTCTCATCACGCCCGAGCGCTGGATGAAAGACTTCGACGAGGCCGGCTTCAAGGACCGGGTCAAGCCGCTGATCCTCAAGGACAACGCGATGCGGCTGCTGCGCATGGGGCCGTACCGCGAAGGTGCAGCCGCCGCCTGAGGGACTCTGTCACGGAGTTGCGCACTGCCCGGATCGATTGTTCCAGAGCGGGAGTGCCGCGCCGGTCCGGTACAGGGTTAGCACTGTCGCCGACCGCTCGACGGGGGCGTTGAATCACGGCACGCGGCTTGCAGTTGAGGTCGCGGCCCGGCCGGCTCATCGGCCTAACCTGTTCGATCAACGCCCCGTACCGAGGAGATCTCATGAAGTTCGTCGTGCTGTCCGCTCTGGCTGCCACCCTGTCCCTGTCTGCCGGCCTGTCGCAGGCCGCCGATGGCAAGGAGGTCTACAACCAGAACTGCGCGATGTGCCATGCCGCCGGCCTGGCCAATGCCCCGAAGCTCGGTGACAAGGCGGCCTGGGAGCCGCGCATCAAGACCGGCAAGGAGGCGCTGCTGAAGTCGGCGCTCAACGGCAAGAACGCCATGCCGGCCAAGGGCGGCAATCCGAAGCTGACCGACGAGCAGGTGAGCGCTGCGGTCGAGTACATGCTGGCCTCCGCCAAGTGAGGCGTCGGACCGCCGGAATGCCCAAAAAACAGGCAATCTGTTGAAACCCTTTGTGGATCAACGGCTTGCCGGGGTTGGCCGGTCATGATCCCCAGGGTTATCCACAGTTCCTGTGGAAGATCCGGGCACAAAAAAGCGCGACGGCTGTCGCGCTTTTTTCATGGCAGGGCGACGGGCGTCCCTGTGGCGATCACTGCTCGGCGAAGGCGCGCTCGATGACGAAGTCGCCCGGCTTGGTGGTGTTGCCTTCGGCGAAGCCGCGCTCTTCCAGCATCTTCTTCAGGTCGCGCAGCATGGCGGGGCTGCCGCAGATCATCACGCGGTCCTCGGCCGGGTTCAGCGCCGGCAGACCGAAGTCGTTCCACAGGCGGCCGTCCTCGATCAGGTCGGTGATGCGGCCCTGGCGCTCGAAGGGCTCGCGGGTCACGGTCGGGCAGTAGATCAGCTTGTCGCCGATCAGCTCGCCCAGGAACTCGTGGTTCGGCAGGCTCTTGAACAGGTCCTGGTAGGCCAGCTCGGCCACCTCGCGGCAGCCGTGGACGATGATGACCTTCTCGTAGCGCTCGTAGGTCTCGGGGTCCTGGATGATCGACAGCCACGGGGCGAGACCGGTGCCGGTGCCGAACAGGTACAGGCGCTTGCCCGGGTTCAGGTAGTCGACCAGCAGCGTGCCGGTGGGCTTGCGGCCGACCAGGATCTTGTCGCCGGGCTGCAGGTGCTGCAGGCGCGAGGTCAGCGGGCCGTCCGGCACCTTGATCGAGAAGAAGTGCAGCGTCTCTTCCCAGTTCGGGCTGGCGATCGAGTAGGCGCGCAGCAGCGGCTTGCCGTCGACCGGCAGGCCGATCATCACGAAGTGACCGCTGGAGAACCGGAACGCGGTGTCGCGGGTGGTGGTGAAGCTGAACAGGCGGTCGGTCCAGTGGTGCACCGAGAGCACGGTCTCTTCGTTGAAGGCTTTCATGGCGGCAGATCAAGAGCGATGGAAGCCCCACCGGGTCTCACAGGCGCGCGGACCTGGCGAGTGGGGCGTGCAGGATTGCGGAGGATACCCGAATCCCCTGCGGATCCGGGTTTGTCCCCCTATGCGGTCGGGTCGCACATGGGGGAGCGGGCATCAGCCGTTCGCCACGGTGCGCAGCGCGGCCGGCGGCGCCAGGAAGCGCTCGCTGATCGCGTGCTCGATGCCGGCGGCATCCAGGCCGCACTGGGCCAGCAGCACCGCCGGGTCGCCGTGGTCGATGAAGCGGTCGGGCAGGCCGAGCTGCAGCACCGGCAGGCTCAGGCCGATGGCGTTGAGGTGCTCGGTCACCGCGGAGCCGGCGCCGCCCATCGTGCAGCCTTCCTCGAGGGTGACCAGCGCGTCGTGGGTGCGGGCCAGCTCCTCGATCAGCGCGCCGTCGATCGGCTTGACGAAGCGCATGTCGGCCACCGTCGCGTCGAGCTTCTCGGCCGCGGCCAGGGCCGGGTGCAGCAGCGTGCCGAAGGCCAGGAGGGCGATGCGGCGCGTGCCGGGGCGGCCCTCGGGCAGCGTCGAGGTGCGGCGCACCACGCCCTTGCCCCATTCGATCTCGTCGAACTCGCGGCCGGCCTCGGCGCCGATGCCGCTGCCGCGCGGGTAGCGCACCGCCACCGGGCCGCCGTGGCGGTAGGCGGTGGTCAGCGCGCGGCGCAGCTCGGCCTCGTCGGAGGGCGTGAGCATCGCCATGTTCGGGATGCAGCGCACGAAGGCGATGTCGTAGGCGCCGGCGTGCGTCGCGCCGTCGGCGCCGACCAGGCCGGCGCGGTCCAGCGCGAAGACCACGTCGAGGTTCTGCAGCGCCACGTCATGGATCAGCTGGTCGTAGGCGCGCTGCAGGAAGGTCGAGTAGATGGCGACCACCGGCTTGAGGCCCTCGCAGGCCATGCCGCCGGCGAAGGTCACCGCATGCTGCTCGGCGATGCCGACATCGTGGTAGCGGGCCGGGAAGCGCTTGTGGAACTCGACCATGCCCGAGCCCTCGCGCATCGCCGGGGTGATGCCCACCAGCTTCATGTCGGCGGCGGCCATGTCGCACAGCCACTGGCCGAAGACCTGCGTGAAGGTCGTCTTCGGGGCGACGGCCGGCTTGACCAGACCGACGGCCGGATCGAACTTGCCGGGGCCGTGGTAGGCGATCGGATCGGCCTCGGCCAGGTCGTAGCCGTAGCCCTTCTTGGTGACGACGTGCAGGAACTGCGCGCCCTTCTTGTCGCGCAGGTTCTCCAGCGTCGGGATCAGCGCATCGAGGTCATGGCCGTCGATCGGGCCGACATAGTTGAAGCCGAACTCCTCGAAGATCGTGCCGGGCACGACCATGCCCTTGGCATGCTCCTCGATGCGGCGCGCCAGCTCCAGCAGCGGCGGGGCGTTCTTCAGCACCTGCTTGGCGCCTTCGCGCGCAGCGGCGTAGAAGCGCCCGCTCATCAGCCGGGCCAGGTACTTGTTCAGCGCGCCCACCGGCGGGCTGATCGACATGTCGTTGTCGTTCAGGACCACCAGCAGGTTGGGCACGCGGCCGGCATGCGGCATGCCGCCGTTGTTCAGCGCCTCGAAGGCCATGCCGGCGGTCATCGCGCCGTCGCCGATGATGGCCACGCAGTGGCGGCTCTCGCCCTTGAGCTGCGCACCCAGCGCCATGCCCAGCGCCGCCGAGATCGAGGTCGAGGAGTGCGCGGTGCCGAAGGCGTCGTACTCGCTCTCGTCGCGCTTGGGGAAGCCCGACAGGCCGCCGAGCTGGCGCAGCGTCGGAAAGCGCTCCTTGCGGCCGGTGAGGATCTTGTGCGGGTAGGTCTGGTGGCCGACATCCCACACCAGGCGGTCGCACGGCGTGTCGAAGACATGGTGCAGCGCGATCGTCAGCTCGACGGTGCCGAGGTTGGACGACAGGTGGCCGCCGGTGCGGGCCACGTTGCGCAGCAGGTAGTCGCGCACCTCGGTGGCGAGCTGCTTGAGCTCGGGCCGGGAGAGGGCGCGCACGTCGGCCGGGGACTGGATGCGGTCGAGCAGCGGAGTGGGCAGGGTCATCGCGGGGGGTCCGTCGAGGGGCAGGCGGGGCGCCGGGCGTCAGGAGACGCGGTCGATGATGCGGTCGGCCAGCACCGCGAGCGTCGCGGTGTCGGCCAGGCCGCTGGTCTCGAGCGCGGCGCGGGCGCTCGCATGCAGGGCGCTGGCCCGTGCGCGCGCGCCCTCCAGGCCAAGCAGCGACACATAGGTCGGCTTGTTCTGGTCGGCGTCCTTGCCGGCGGTCTTGCCCAGCACCTCGGAGTCCTGCGTGCAGTCGAGGATGTCGTCGACCACCTGGAAGGCCAGGCCGATCGCCCAGCCGTAGTCCGACAGCGCCTTCGCCGCCGCGGGCGAGAGCTCGCCGCAGGCCGCGCCCATCATCACGCTGGCCTGCAGCAGCGCGCCGGTCTTGCGCCGGTGCATGTCCTGCAGCTGCGGCTCGGTGAGCGGGCGGCCCACGCTGGCCAGGTCGATCGCCTGGCCGCCGGCCATGCCCTCGACGCCGGAGGCGCGCGCCAGCCGGCTGCACAGCCGCGCCTGCAGCGTCGGCGGCACCAGGTCGCGGCCATCCTCGATCGGCGGGGTCAGCACCTCGAAGGCCAGCGCCTGCATCGCGTCGCCGGCCAGCATGGCCTGGGCCTCGCCGAACTCGACATGGACCGTCGGCTTGCCGCGGCGCAGCACGTCGTTGTCCATGCAGGGCATGTCGTCGTGGATCAGCGAGTAGGCATGGATCAGCTCGACCGCGCAGGCCGCGCGCATCGCCGCCTCGGCATGGCCGCCGACGGCCTCGGCCGCGGCCAGCACCAGCAGCGGGCGCAGGCGCTTGCCGCCGTCGAGCACGCCGTAGCGCATCGCCAGGCCCAGGCGGGCCGGGGCATCGGCACGGACGTGGGTGCTCAGCGCGGCTTCCACGGCCGACAGCTGCGCAGCCACCCAGTCATCGAAGGCAGGGCGCTTCATGAGGGATTGCTCCAGGGTTTGAGCTGCCCTTCGTCGAGCATCCGGACCTGCTGCTCCACCGCGTCGAGCCGGGTGCGACAGAACCCGAGCAGTTCGGCGCCGCGGCGGTAGCCGTCGAGCAGCTGCTCGAGCGGCTGCTGGGCCGACTCCATCGACTGCACCAGCCGTTCGAGTTCGGCCAGTGCGTTTTCGTAGCTCTCGGGCTCGGGGAGGGAAGGTTCGGAGGCGCTCTTGGGCATGGCGTCTGGGGGAAAGGTCACGATTGTAGAGGGGGCTTCGCCCCACGATGCGGCGCCGCGGCAATGCAGCGGTGTCCGGGTGTGGCCGCCTGCGCTCGAGCAGGGCATCGAGGGTGTTGCGCCGGATCAACATCGCCTCACAAGACCCGGTGCGGCAGGGGTCTGCTCCGGGGCCGGGTTGAAGATCGGATAGAATGCCCGGTTCGCCCTGGGCGACCAGCCCACCCCGGCCCGGCAGCAGCCGCTGCACTTTCCCGATGTCTTCCCGGACACATGCCCAGGCTTGGGGCCATTCCAGGGGGTGGTGGTTCGACATGGATTTTTGGAGATCCTGGGGATCATGTCCGACCTGAGCACACAGCAAGCTCTCCTTCGCAGCCGCACCCAACTTCCGGTGACCAGCTACTTCGACCCGGCGCTCTACGAGCAGGAGATGAAACTCATCTTCGATGCCGGTCCCCGCTATGTCGGGCATGAGCTGATGGTCCCGGCACGGGGTGACTTCCACGCGCTTGCGCAGGAGGGCGAGGGGCGTGCGCTGATCCGCACCGACAAGGGTGTGGAGCTGGTCTCCAATGTCTGCCGCCACCGCCAGGCGGTGATGCTCAAGGGTCGCGGCAACACCGGCGGCAACGTGGTGTGCCCGCTGCACCGCTGGACCTACGACCTGGGCGGCCGGCTGATCGGTGCGCCGCACTTCAGCGAGGATCCGTGCCTGAACCTGCGCAACTATCCGGTGCGCACCTGGAACGGCCTGGTCTTCGAGGACAACGGCCGCGATGTCGCCGCCGACCTGGCGCACCTGGGCCCGAAGGATGTCCTCAACTTCGAGGGCTACCAGTTCCACAACGTCATCCAGCACGAGTGCAACTACAACTGGAAGACCTTCATCGAGGTCTATCTGGAGGACTATCACGTCGGTCCGTTCCACCCGGGGCTGGGCAACTTCGTCACCTGCGACGACCTGCGCTGGGAGATGGGGCGCGACTACTCGGTGCAGACCGTCGGCACCGCGCCGGGCATCGGCGAGGCGCTGGGCCGGCCGGGCAGCAAGGTCTACGAGCGCTGGCATGAGCAGGTGCGCAGCTTCCAGGGCGGCGTGGCCCCCAAGCATGGCGCGATCTGGCTGACCTACTACCCGCACATCATGATCGAGTGGTACCCGAACGTGCTCACCGTCTCGACCGTGCATCCGATCAGCCCGGAGAAGACGCTCAATACGGTGGAGTTCTACTACCCCGAGGAGATCGCCGCCTTCGAGCCCGACTACATCGAGGCCCAGCAGGCCGCCTACATGGAGACCTGCATCGAGGACGACGAGATCGCCGAGCGCATGGACGCCGGCCGCAAGGCCCTGTTCCAGCGCGGCGACAACGAGGTCGGCCCCTACCAGAGCCCGATGGAGGACGGCATGCAGCACTTCCACGAGTGGTATCGCCGCGTCATGGACTTCAAGGACTGATGTCGCCGCGGCGACGACGCGTCGCCGCGCCGCGCTCCCGGGGAGGCCCGGGCCGTTAGCATCGCTGGCATGAACGCTCCGATGCTGATGGTCCTGGCCTCCCTTCTCTTTTCGCTGATGGGGGTGTGCGTCAAGCTGGCCAGCACGCAGTTCGGCACCGGCGAGATCGTGATGTACCGCGGCCTGGTCGGCGCGGTGGTGATGGCGGTGCTGGTGCGCGCGCGCGGGCAGTCGCTGCGCACCGCCGTGCCGGGCATGCACCTGTGGCGCAGCATCGTCGGCGTGTCGGCGCTGTGCCTGTGGTTCTACGCGATCGGCGGCCTGCCGCTGGCCACCGCGATGACGCTCAACTACATGTCGCCGATCTGGATGGCGATGTTCCTGATCGGCGGCGCGGTGCTGCTGGGCGGCGCGCGGGTGGATGCGCGGCTGGTGGCGACCGTGCTGGCCGGCTTCGTCGGCGTGGCGGCGATCCTGCGCCCGAGCATCGACCGCGACCAGCTCTGGTTCGGCGTCGTGGGCCTGTTCTCGGGCATGCTCTCGGCGCTGGCCTATCTGCAGATCACCGCGCTGGGCCGCGTCGGCGAGCCCGAGACGCGGGTGGTCTTCTATTTCTCCTGCGCCGGCACGCTCGCCGGTCTGGGCCTGACGCTGCTGCAGGGCGGCCCCAGCGGTGGCCATGACCTGCGCGGGCTGCTGCTGGTGCTGGCGGTGGGCGTGTTCGCCACCGCCGCGCAGCTGGCGATGACGCGCGCCTTCTCGATCGGCCGGCCGCTGGTCAATGCCAGCCTGCAGTATCTGGGCATCGCCTTCTCCTTCGCCTGGGGCGTGCTGCTGTTCGACGATCCGGTCCATCCGCTGGCGCTGCTGGGCATGGCGATGGTGGTGGGCTCCGGCATCGCCGCGACCCGGCTGCGCCATGCCGGTGCCGCGCCGCGCCAGAATGCGTCCGAGACGCTGCCGCCTGATCTCGAGTCCTGATCCTGCCGATCCCGTCCTGACCTGCCGCCCCACACCATGACGATCTCCACCGATTCCTCCTCCCCGCTGATCTCCGCCGAGGCGCTGAAGGCCGCGCTGGGCACTGTGCGCGTGTTCGACGTGCGCTTCGACCTGGCCCGGCCGGACGCCGGCGAGGCCGCCTGGCGCGAGGGCCATCTGCCCGGCGCGCACCATCTGCACCTGGACCGCGACCTGAGCGCCAAGGACGGCGTGCCCGCGCTGTGCGGCGGTCGCCATCCGCTGCCGACGCGCGAGGTCTTCGCCGCCACCGCCGCGCGGCTCGGCCTGACGCCGGACACGCCGGTGGTGCTGGTCGACGCGCAGGGCGGCATGTTCGCCGCGCGCGCCTGGTGGATGCTGCGCTGGATCGGCGCGCGCGACGTGCGGGTGCTCGACGGTGGCCTGGCCGCATGGCGCGCGGCCGGCGGCGCGCTGGAGCC
>JAUPTP010000078.1 GCA_030918015.1 Pseudomonadota bacterium | reverse complement strand
AGCTCGAGCAAGAAGAAATTGCTCGTCTCAACAAGACCATCCCCGAGTTCGCCCCCGGCGACACGGTGATCGTCAGCGTCAACGTCGTTGAAGGCACCCGCAAGCGCGTCCAGGCCTACGAAGGCGTCGTGATCGCCCGCCGCAACCGTGGCCTGAACAGCAACTTCATCGTCCGCAAGATCTCCAGCGGCGAAGGCGTGGAGCGCACGTTCCAGCTGTACAGCCCGCTGATCGCCTCGATCGAGGTCAAGCGTCGCGGTGACGTGCGCCGTGCGAAGCTGTACTACCTGCGCCAGCGCAGCGGCAAGTCGGCACGCATCAAGGAAAAGCTGGCCTGATCGTCAGATCAACGGCAAAGCTGCAAGGCCGCCTTCGGGCGGCCTTGTCATTTTCGGCCTATGCTCGAGCATGGTCCGACCCTCGCTCATCCGTGATCCGCGTGCCGTGCCGGTGGTGCGCGCCGATGCCCATCTGCCGGCCCTGGCGCCGCAGCAGCTCACGCCGCAGCGCCTGCGCGCCGTCTTCGCCGAAGCGCCGCCGGACTGGCAGCCTGAGCTGCCGGGCGATGGTGGCGGGCCGCTGGCCGACCGCATGCCGGCCGCCGCCGCGGTGCTGGTTCCGCTGGTGCCGCGCGAGCACGGCCTGCGGGTGCTGCTGACGCGGCGCACCGACCACCTGCGCGACCATGCCGGCCAGATCAGCTTTCCCGGCGGGCGGGTCGATCCGGGCGAGACCGATCCGGTGGTCACCGCGCTGCGCGAGGCGCGCGAGGAGGTCGGCCTGGACGCGCGCCATGTCGAGGTGATCGGCGCGCTGCCGGTCTACACCACCGTGACCGCCTACCGGGTCACGCCGGTGGTCGCGCTGGTGCACCCGCCCTTCGAGCTGGCGCTCGACGCCTTCGAGGTGGCCGAGGCCTTCGAGGTGCCGCTGGACTTCCTGATGACGCCGGCGCATCACCGGGTGCACCAGCTCGGCGGCGATGCCGGGCGTCGCTTCCTGTCGATGCCGTGGCAGGATGCGCAGCAGGAATATTTCATCTGGGGCGCGACCGCCGCGATGCTGCGCAACCTCTACCACTTCCTGGCGAGTGCTCAGGCGGGGGCCTCATCGGCCCCGCTATCATTCGCGACATGAGTTTCCTCGCCGTCCTGCTGGCCCTGATCGTCGAGCAACTGCGTCCGCTGCCGCAGGGCAATCCCGTTCATGAAGCGCTGATCGACTGGTCGCGCTGGACGGCGCGCAACTTCGATGCCGGCCGGGAGCACCATGCCTGGGTGGTGTGGGCGGTCACGCTGAGCGTGCCGGCGCTGGTGGTGCTGGGCGTCTTCAAGCTGTTCGATCACTACAGCGTGCTGCTGGCCCTGCTGTGGAATCTGGTGGTGCTCTACCTGACGCTGGGCTTCCGCCAGTTCAGCCACCATTTCACCGACATCCGCGATGCGCTCGAGCAGGGGCAGGAAGAGCGCGCCCGCTCGGTGCTGCAGCAGTGGCGCCATCTCGACGCCAGCGAGCTGCCCCGCACCGAGCTGCTGCGCCATGTCATCGAGCATGCGCTGCTGGCGGCGCACCGGCATGTGTTCGGCGTGTTCTTCTGGTTCGTGCTCGGGTCGGCGCTGGGGCTGGGGCCGGTGGGGGCGGTGGTCTACCGCATGGCCGAGTTCTGCTCGCGCTACTGGACCTTCACGACCCGGGCGGAGCTGGCCTCGGTCAACGAGGGTCTGTCGGTGCGGTCGCAGTGGGCCTTCTCGGTGCTCGACTACGTGCCGGCGCGCATGACGGCGGCGGGTTTCGCGGTGGTCGGCAACTTCGAGGAGGCGATCGACGGCTGGCGCCAGCACGCCGGTCTCTGGAAGAACGACAACGACGGCATCCTGCTGTCGGCCGCCGCCGGCGCCTGCGGCGTGTCGCTGGGCGGTGCGGCCGCGCCGGTCGTGCCTGCGGCGGCGGCGGCCTCGGCCCCCTTCGATGCGGTGGTGCCGGTCGAGGAGGGCGAAGGTCAGGGCAGCATGCCGGGGGCCGCACCGACGCTGGCGCACCTGCGCTCGGTGGTGGGTCTGGTCTGGCGCTCGATGGTGCTGTGGATGCTGCTGCTGGCCCTGCTGTCGCTGGCCAATCTGCTGGGCTGAGCGCCCCGTCGCCCTCAGGCGTGCAGGGCGCGCAGCGTCAGCCCGCCGGCCAGGCCCATCATCATCAGTGCCACGCCGGCATCGAACACGCGCCAGGTGCGCGGGCGCTTGAACAGCGGCGCCAGCCGACCCGCCGCCCACGCCAGCAGCGTGAACCACAGCAGGCTTGACGAGGCCGCGCCGGCGGCGAAGGTCCAGCGGCCGTCCGCGCCCTGAGCGTTGGCCAGCGAGCCGATCAGCACCGTGGTGTCCAGCCACGCATGCGGGTTGAGCCAGCTGAAGGCGGCGGCCTGCAGCATCACCCGCCCGCGGCTGGCGGGCAGGCCGCCCTCGCGGCTGTCCAGCCCGGATGTCGCCGGCTGCCAGGCCCGCCGCGCCGCCTGCCAGCCATAGACCGACAGGAACAGGATGCCGGCCACCGTGATCACCGGCACCACCATCGGCAGCCGGTCCGACACCAGGCCGATGCCGGCGGTGCCCAGCGCGATCAGCAGCGCATCCGACAGGGTGCACACCGCGACGACCGCGCCGACATGCTCGCGCCGGATGCCCTGACGCAGGATGAAGGCGTTCTGCGCGCCGATCGCGACGATCAGGCCGGCGCAGCTGGCCATGCCCAGGAAGTAGGTCGAGAGGGTGAAGGTCGAGAAGCTCATGAGCCTCAGCGTAGGTCGCCCTTGGAGTGCAGACCAGCTAAACTTCCTAAGCATGATGAAGTGGAGCTTCATGCGATGATCGATCTGGTGGCGCTGCGGGCGCTGGCGATGGTGCTGCGGCTGGGCTCGTTCGAGCGGGCGGCGCGCGAGCTGCATGTGACGCCCTCGGCGATCTCGCAGCGGGTGCGCGCGCTCGAGGACCGGCTGGGCTGCATGCTGGTGGTGCGCGCCAGCCCGGCCGAGGCCACGCCCGAGGGCGCGCGGCTGTACCGGCATTTCCTGCAGATCGAGCTGCTCGAGGCCGATCTGCGCGAGGACCTGCGGCCGCTGGCCGAGGTCGATCCGGTCGGGCCGCGCAGCATCCCGATCGCGGTCAACGCCGACAGCCTGGCGACCTGGGTGATTCCGGCGCTGTCGGACTTCCACGCCCGCACCGGCGACACGGTGGCGCTGCAGGTCGACGACCAGGATCACACCCGCGAGTGGCTGAAGAACGGCACCGTCGTCGGTGCCGTCACCACCGCGGCCGAGCCGCTGGCCGGCTGCCGGGTCGATGCGCTGGGGCAGATGCCCTATGTCGCGGCGGTCAGCCCCGACTTCCGTGCGCGCCATTTCGACGGCCGCCCGCTGGCCGAGGGCTTCCGGCAGGCGCCGATGCTGGTCTTCAACCAGAAGGACCTGATGCAGCACCGCTTCCTGACCCAGGCTGCCGGGCAGGACTGCGTGCCGCCGCAGTGGTGGGTGCCCTCGACGCAGGGCTTTCTGGATGCGGCGCTGGCCGGCCTGGGCTGGGGCCTGCATCCGCGTCCGCTGGTGGCCGGCATGCTGGCCGATGGCCGGCTGGTCGACCTCTGCCCGGGCCACAGCCTGACGGTCACGCTCTACTGGCAGAGCTGGCGGCTGGAGTCGGCGCGGGTGAGGCTGCTGCGCGAGTGCCTGTGGCGTGCCTCCAGCGCGGTGCTCGAGCCCGGCGCCTGAAGCGCGCGGGCCTGGGCGGGTTCACCAGCGGGTGCGGGTCAGCTCCTCGCGCAGGTCGAGGTAGATGCGGTGGCGGATGTCGGTGATCTCGCCGCGATCGAGCGCCGCCAGCACCTGGCAGCCGGGCTCGTGGTCGTGGCTGCAGTTGGCGAAGCGGCAGTCGCCCAGATGGCGCGCGAAATCGGGCATCAGCGCGGCCAGATCGGCCACCGGCACCTGGCGCAGGCCGAATTCCTGGAAGCCGGGCGAGTCGATCAGCGCCGCCTCGTGCGTCTTGTCGAGCCAGTACCAGCGGGTGTGCGTGGTGGTGTGGCGGCCGGAGTTCAGCGCGGTCGAGATCTCGCCGACCTGCGCGGCCGCGTCCGGCACCAGCAGATTGACCAGCGTGCTCTTGCCGGTGCCCGACGGCCCCAGCACCAGCGTGGCGCCGCTCGAGAGCGCGGCCAGGCGCTCCCTGGCCTCGTCGGGGCGGGCCTTGAGCGCCACCTCGATGATCGGGTGACCCATCGCGGCGTAGGGCGCCAGGCGTGCGCGTGCGGCCGCGGCCGCCTCGCCCAGGTCGGTCTTGTTCAGCAGGATGTGCGCCGGGATGCCGGCGTGTGCGGCGGCGATCAGTGCGCGGGTGAGCTGGCTCTCGCTGAAGACCGGCTCGGCGGCGACCATCACCAGCAGCCGGTCGAGGTTGGCGGCGAAGGACTTGGTCTTCCACTCGTCCTGGCGGTAGAAGAGGTTGCGCCGCGGCTCGATCGCCTCGATCACGCCTTCCTGGCCGCGGCTGTCGGTGACCTGCCAGCGCACCCGGTCGCCGACGACGCAGTCGCTCTTCTTGCCGCGGGTGCTGCACTGGACCTCGCGGCCCTCGGGCGTCTCGACGATGTAGTGGCGGCCGTGGCCGGCGATGACGCGGCCGATGTCGAGTTCGATGGTTTGCGGCATGAAGCGGAGGTCAGCGCCCGGCCAGCGCGGCAAGGCGCTCGGACGCGGGCGGGTGGGAATAGTGGAAGCGCACGTACACCGGGTCCGGCGTCAGCGTCGAGGCATTGTCCTGGAAGAGCTTGAGCAGCGCGGCGCGCAGGTCGGCGCCCGAGGCCTGGCGGCAGGCATAGGCATCGGCCTCGAACTCGTGGCGGCGCGAGCTGGCGGCGGTCAGCGGCGCCAGCAGGAAGCCGAACACCGGGCCGGCGAGCATCAGCAGCAGCAGCGCCAGCGCATGGTTGGGTGCCAGCATGTTGGGCTGCACGCCCAGGCCGGTGTAGAAGGCCGCCTGGCCCATCAGCCAGCCCAGCAGCGCCAGGCTGCCCAGCCACACGCCCATCAGCGTCAGGATGCGCTTCGGGACATGGCGATGGTGGAAGTGGCCCAGCTCGTGGGCCAGCACGGCTTCCACCTCGCCGGGCGTCAGCCGCGACAGCAGCGTGTCGAAGAACACCACCCGCTTGGAGGCGCCGAAGCCGGTGAAATAGGCGTTGGCGTGCGCCGAGCGGCGCGAGCCGTCCATCACGAACAGCCCCTGCGCGCGGAAGCCGCAGCGCTGCATCAGCGCCTCGACGCGGCCCTTCAGCGCCTCGTCGGCCAGCGGCTGGAAGCGGTTGAACATCGGCGCGATGACGGTCGGATAGACCACCTGCATCAGCAGCGTGAAGCCGGCCAGCGCCGCGAAGGCCCACAGCCACCACAGCGGGCCGGCGGCGGCCATCAGCCACAGCACCAGCGCCAGCAGCGGCACGCCGACCACCGCGCCGACCACCGCGCCCACCAGCGCGTCCTTCAGCCACAGCCCCGGCGTCATGCGGTTGAAGCCGAAGCGCTGCTCCAGCCGGAAGGTGCGCCACAGGTCGAAGGGCAGGTCGATCAGGCTGCCGATCACGCTGACGGCCACCACCAGCGCGATCTGGTAGGCCAGGTCGCCCCAGCGCGGCAGCACCGCCTCGCGCACGGCGACGTTCAGGACGTCCAGCCCGCCCAGCAGCGTCCAGCCCAGCAGCACCGCGCTGCCCCAGGCGGTGGCCAGCAGGTCCAGGCGCTGGCGCGCGATCGTGTAGTCGGCGGCCTTGCGGTGCGCCTCCAGGCTGACGGTGCCGGCGAAGTCGGCCGGCACCGCGTCGCGGTGGCGCGCCACATGGCGGATCTGGCGGCCGATCAGCCACAGCCGCAGCACCAGCCGCAGCACCACGGCGGCGGCAAAGACGGACATCACGACAAGCGAGTTCATGCGCGGCATTCTCGCCGATGGCGCGTGGGAAAATCCCGGCCTTCCGATGGAGTCCCCGATGTCCGACCTGACTGTTTCCGCCAGCCCCGATGCCCCGGCCGCCCCCGTGCTGGCCCGCCACGACCAGAACCTGATCTGGGTCGACATGGAGATGACCGGCCTCGACCCGATGACCGACCGCATCATCGAGATCGCCGTCGTCGTCACCGACGCGCAGCTCAATGTGCGCGTCGAAGGCCCGGTGATCGCGGTGCACCAGTCCGACGAGGTGCTCGACCGCATGGACGCCTGGAACAAGGGCACCCACGGCAAGAGCGGCCTGATCGACCGGGTCAAGGCCTCGACGATCGACGAGGAGGCCGCGCAGCTGCAGGTGATCGAGTTCCTGCGCAGGTACGTCAGCGCCAAGGCCTCGCCGATGTGCGGCAACAGCATCTGCCAGGACCGCCGCTTCATGGCCAACTACATGAAGCGCCTGGAGGCCTTCTTCCACTACCGCAACGTCGACGTCTCGACGCTGAAGGAGCTGGCGCGGCGCTGGCAGCCCGGCCTGGTCGAGGGCTTCAGGAAGCACCAGAAGCACACCGCGCTGGCCGACATCCACGAGTCGATCGACGAGCTGCAGTACTACCGCCAGCACATCCTGAAGATCTGAGCCTGGCGGCGGCCGGGGGCGCGGTGCCTCAGCGCCGGCCGAGCATCAGCACCCAGTAGCTGCCGTACTGCGCGGTGCTGGAGGTCGCGCAGGCCAGCGCGACGTCCTGGTAGGTGGTGCTCATCAGGTTGGCGCAGTGGCCTGCGCTGGCCAGCCAGCCCTGGAGCGCGGCCTCCAGCGTGCCGTAGCCCGCGCCGATGTTCTCCGCGACCTGGCTGCTGGCGTAGCCGGCCTGCTGGGCGCGGCTGATCATCGTCGAGCCCTCGGGGCTGGTGTGGGCGAAGTAGTCGCGGGTGGCCATGTCGCTGGCGTGCGCCTGGGCGGCGCTGGCCAGCGAGGCATTCCAGAGGAGGGCCGTCGCGGCCGGCACGGCGGTGCTGCCGCACTGACGGGCCACGGCGCGCAGCGCATTGATGCGTGCCAGGGCCTGGGCCGAAGCGGTCGCCATGTCGCTGCAGCGCACGGCCGAGGCGGTCGCGGCGTCAGTGGCCTGGGCCTCCGAGGTCTCGACCGCGCTGTTCGATGTGCCCGATCCGCCGCAGCCGCCCAGCATCATCAGGACCAGTGCGCCCAGCGCGAGCGTGGTCCGGTGCGTGCGGCCCCTGGACGGTGTCGTGACCATGATCTGCCTCCCTCTGGACAATGGATCGATCCGCCGGGCGACGCGCCGTTCGCGGATGAGGCTCATTGTCCATGCGGGGGCGGATCGTGCTCGGCGGCGCTCACCTGATGGCGTGCAACCTTGCCGAGCAGCTCGATCAGCATCGCGCGCTCGGCGCGGCTGAGCGCGCCGTCGAGGTCGGCCTCCATCGAGGGCGTGCGCGAGAGCGCCTGATCGGTCAGCGCGCGGCCGGCCGAGCTCAGCAGCACATGCTGCGAGCGCCGGTCGGTCTCGCTGCGGATGCGATCGATCAGGCCGCGCTCCTGCATGCGGTCGAGCAGGATCGTCAGGTTCGGCGCCGACAGCGCCAGCGCCTGCGCGAGCTGCTTCGGGGTGAGGCGGATGCTGGCATCGAGCAGCATCAGCAGCGAGTACTCGACCGGGCGCAGCTCGAGCGGCTGGCCGACATGGCGCAGGAACATCGCCTGCGTCGTGACCCGCGCGCGCGCGACGTGGTAGCCGACGACATCGTCGAGCACGCCCTGGCGGACCGGATTCTTCTTGGCGTGGGAGGTGTCCATGCCGCCATCTTGCCCGCACTCGGGCGGCGTGCCGGCGGGCGAGCGGCTCAGAGGCCCGGCCACGCCAGCTCCGGCACGCCGGTCTCGATGCGCGTCCAGCGCCAGCGCGCGGCCGGCAGCAGCCAGTCGCGGCCGTGCGCGCACAGCGTCTGCAGGCGCTGGCGCCGCGCTGCATCCAGGTCGCCCAGGCTGGCGCGCACCAGCCGTGCCCAGGCCCAGGCCAGCAGCGTGTGGCCGAGCGCGTGCAGATAGTCGTCGGCCACCAGGAAGGGCAGATCCGGGCGCGATGCGCGCTCG
>JAUPTP010000077.1 GCA_030918015.1 Pseudomonadota bacterium | reverse complement strand
CACCCGCGCGATCGCGCAGGCCGCGCTGACGCTGGTCGACGCCCCCCGCGCGGAAGAGCCGGCCGCATGAACCTGCACCAGTTCCGCTTCGTCCAGGAGGCCGCACGGCGCAACCTGAACCTGACCGAGACCGCGCGCGCGCTGCACACCTCGCAGCCCGGCATCTCCAAGGCCATCCTCGAGCTCGAGGAGGAACTGGGCGTGGACATCTTCGCGCGCCACGGCAAGCGGCTGCGCCGCGTGACCGAACCCGGCCGCCAGGTGCTGCAGTCGATCGAGATCATCATGCGCGAGGTCGCCAACCTCAAGCGCATCGGCGAGGACTACTCGCGCCAGGAGGCCGGCACGCTGTCGATCGCCGCCACCCACACCCAGGCGCGCTATGTGCTGCCCACGCCGGTGGCGGCGCTGCGCTCGCGCTACCCCAAGGTCGCGGTCAGCCTGCACCAGGGCACGCCCGAGGACGTGGCGCAGATGATCCTCGACGACGCGGCCGAGGTCGGCATGGCCACCGAGCGGCTGACGCAGTACGACGACCTGGTGACGCTGCCCTGCTACGAGTGGCGCCATGTCGCGGTGCTGCCGGTGGGCCATCCGCTGGCGCGGCTGGAGCGCCCGACGCTGGAGCAGCTCGCCGCCGAGCCGCTGATCTCCTACCACCCGTCCTTCACCGGCCGCTCCAAGATCGATGCCGCCTTCGAGCAGCGCGGCCTCAAGCCCAGCTTCGTGCTCGAGGCGATCGACTCCGACGTCATCAAGACCTATGTCCGTCTGGGCCTGGGCGTGGGCATCGTCGCCGAGATGGCGGTGGCCGACGACGTGCTGTGCGGCCCCGGCGGCGACCTGACCGCGCGGCCGGTCGGCCACCTGTTCGGCCCCAACGTCGCGCGCATCGCCTTCAAGCGCGGCGCCTACCTGCGCAACTTCGTCTACACCTTCGCCGAACTGCTGTCCGATCGTCTGACCCGGCCGCTGATCGAGCGCGCGATGCTCGGCCAGAGCCTCGATCCGGCCGCCGCCAGCGACGGCCTCTGAGCCCCGCCCACCGCCTTGCCCTGGAGACCCCACCGATGCCCACGCCCGCCCTCGCCAGCCGCCTGCCCACCGTCGGCACGACCATCTTCACCACGATGAGCGCACTCGCGCAGCAGCACGGCGCGGTCAACCTCGGCCAGGGCTTCCCGGACTTCGACGGCGACCCGCGGCTGATGCAGGCGGTGAAGGACGCGCTCGACGCCGGCCACAACCAGTACCCGCCGATGGCCGGCGTGCCGGCCCTGCGCGAGGCGATCGCCGCCAAGCTCGCCGCGCAGCACGGCCGCGCCTACGACCCCGGCCAGGAGATCACCGTCACCGCCGGCGCCACCCAGGCGATCCTGACCGCGGTGCTCGCGCTGGTGCATCCGGGCGACGAGGTGATCGTGCTCGACCCCTGCTACGACAGCTATGCGCCCGCGATCGAGCTGGCCGGGGCCCGCGCGGTGCATGTGTCGCTGACGCCGGGCCGCTTGCGCCCCGACTTCGCCGCCATCGCCGCGGCGATCACGCCCCGGACCCGCGCGATCCTGGTCAACACGCCGCACAACCCCAGCGGCACCGTCTGGACCGAGGCCGAGATGCAGCAGCTCGCCGCGCTGCTGGCGCCCACCGACATCCTGGTGCTGGCCGACGAGGTCTACGAGCACATGGTCTACGACGGCGCGGCGCACCAGAGCATCGCGCGCCACCCCGCCCTGGCCGAGCGCGGCGTGCTGATCTCCAGCTTCGGCAAGACCTATCACGTCACCGGCTGGAAGGTCGGCTTCGTCGCCGCGCCAGCGCCCCTGATGGCCGAGTTCCGCAAGGTCCACCAGTTCAACGTCTTCACGGTCAACACGCCGATGCAGCACGCGCTGGCGGCCTTCATGGCCGACCCCGCGCCCTACCTCGAGCTGGCGGCCTTCTACCAGCGCAAGCGCGACCTGTTCCGCGCCGGTCTGGCCGGCACGGGCCTGGCGCTGCTGCCCTGCGAGGGCACCTATTTCCAGTGCGTGAGCTACGCCGGCCTGGCGCCGGAGATCGCCGCGCTGCCCGAGGCGGCCTTCTGCGCCTGGCTGACCCGAGAGGTGGGGGTCGCGGCCATCCCGCTGTCGGCCTTCTACCCGGACGGGCGCGACCAGCAGTTCGCGCGGCTGTGCTTCGCCAAGCGCGACGAGACGCTCGAGCGGGCCTTCGAGCGGCTGCACCGCCTCGGGAAAGTCCCGATCTGAACAAACCGCATTTCCCCGGAAAGGGGCCGCGCGCGCTCTTTTTCGCATGACAGAATCGGCCTCCATGCAGCCTGATGCCGTTCTGCCCAGCCCGCCCCGTCGTGGCGCCCCGACACGATGACCACGCCGGTCCTGACCCCCGAGGAGCGTCGCCGCATCGAGACCGCGTCCTGGTTCTCGGCGCTGTCGCCGGCGCTGCGCCACGACATCCTGGGCCGCACGATCATCCGCCGCTACCCCGACGGCATCCAGATCGGCACGCGCGGCGCCCCGGCCACCGAATGGCTGGCCGTCGCGCAAGGCGCGGTGCGCATCAGCTCGGTCTCGGTGACGGGCAAGCAGATCACGCTGACCTATGTCGAGCCGGGCACCTGGTTCGGCGACATCTCGCTGCTCGACGGCCTGCCCCACACCCACGATGCCACGACGCAGGGCCCCACCACCTTGCTGATCGTGCGCAAGCACGACTTCATGGACCTGCTGGCGCGCCACCCCGAGCTCTCCGAAGCGCTGCTGCGCCTGAACTGCGGCCGCCTGCGGCGCATGTTCGCCTCCTTCGAGGACCTGAACACCCGGCCGCTGTCGGCCCGGCTGGCCAAGCAGGTGATGCACCTGGCGCGCAATCACGGCATCGCCCAGGGTCAGGAGACACGCATCGGACTGCAGCTCGCCCAGGAGGATCTGGCCCAGCTGGTCGGGGCCTCGCGCCAGCGCGTCAACCAGGAGCTCAAGGGCTTCGAGCGCGAGGGCGCGGTGCGGGTCGAGCCGACCCGGCTGGTCGTGCTCTCGCGCGAGAAGCTGCGGGCGATCGCCGAGCGCTGAGGCTTCAGCGTTTCGGCGTGCCCGGCCTGGGCTGGAAATCCTCGAGCGACATGGCCAGCATGTCGCTGTCCATCGGCAGCTCGAGCACCGAAGGATTCTCGAAGCTGCAGGCCAGGCCGGTGGCTGCAGCGCGCTGCCCCTCGGTGCTGGCCGTGATGTCGGAGCGGACCGGAGCGGGTTCGGGGTCCGGCTCGTCCACCGGTCGCTGCAGGGCCGAGCGGGCCGATCTCATGGCGGCCTCGGCCAGGGACCGTGCGCCGTCGAGCATCGACTCCTCGAGAGCGCCGGCCTCGGTGCGCAGGTAGACCCGCCCGCGCAGCGTCATCAGCACCAGCGGCGCGGTGTCGCCCAGCCAGAGGTTGCCCGCCCGGCTGATCCGGCTGAGCAGGTCGGCATCCAGCCAGCGCCGGGCGTGCACGGGCGACGAGGACATCAGCACATAGCCGGCGGCCGAGGACGGCACCTCGACCTTCTCCAGCATCGACAGCCAGCGCACCTCCTCGGGCAGCTCGGCGTCGATGCCGGTCTGGTGCTGGCGGGTCAGCGTCTCGTAGGCCTGGCTGCCGAGCTGCTGGGCCAGCCGGCGCGACATCAGCATCATCTCCATCTGGCCCGGCAGGCCGGCATCGATGCGGATGCGCAGCTCGTGCCCGTGGATGTAGGACCGCTGGGACGGGCCCCACTCCATGCGGCCGCGCCGGTCGTCGCAGCCGAACTCGACCACCCGGCCCTCGCCGCGACGCACCCGCTTGAGCTGGTGACCGCGGCTGTTGGCCCAGACATCGAGCAGCCGCGACTCCGGCGCCTCGACCGGGTGCGGACCGAACATCTTCTGCAGCTTCTGCAAGGCCTTGATCATGGTGGGGCGTGGGCAGCGGGACAGTGACTTTGTCCCGTTATCGGTCAGCCCCCCCGAAGCTGAAGCCCGCACGGTCCCGCAGGTTTCCGCGGCAGCGTCGCACACGGGCTCAGGCCGACAGCGCCACGATCTCCAGCTCGACGAGCAGGTGCTCGCGCCCGCCGCCGCTGCGCACGCCGCGGATCGGCGAACAGGCGGCATAGTCCGGCCCGACCGCCAGGCGCACATGCCGCTCGTCGACCGGACAGGCGTGGGTGATGTCCACCCCGAACCAGCGCCGCCCCTCCGGTGCCAGACAGACCTCGGCCCAGGCGTGGCTGGCCAGCCGCTCGCTGCCCACCGCGTGGAAATAGCCGCTGACATAGCGCGCCGGCATCCCCAGCGCACGGCAGGCCGCCACCAGGGCATGGGCCTGGTCCTGGCAGACACCGCCGCGGCCCTGCCAGGCCTGCGCGGCGGTGGTGCGCGCATCGGTCTCGCCTGGACGATAGGCCACATGCCCGGCCACATGCCGGACCAGCGCCATCAGCCCGGCCTCGTCGCGCGCCGCACCCAGCCCGGCCGCGGCCAGATCGCGGCGCATCGCCGCATCCGGCGCCGCCAGGGACGAGGTCGCCAGATAGACCCGCGGGTCGGGGCCGGTCTCGTCGACATGCCACGGCGTGCCCTGGGTCTCGACCAGCCCGGAGGCCTCGCAGCGCATCTCGCGCACGCCGGCGTCGATGTGCATCAGGTGGCTGCGGTTGCCCCAGGCGTCGGTCAGGGGCTGCAGCCGGCCGCTGACATCCAGGCACCATTCATGCACCTGCTGGGCGGGACTGGAACTCGGCGTCAGGCACAGGGTCTGGACCGCGGCGCGCAGCGGACTGGCGTAGCGGTATCGGGTCAGGTGGCGGATCTTCAGTTTCACGATCCGCGCACCGTACGCAATATTCGTGCCTTTATGTTTCCATCAGTCCATCGGCATCACGGTCACCCCCACCTGAGGCACCGCCCGCCCGCCGCCGCGGATCACGCCCCGCAGCGGCGCCACATCCGCATAGTCGCGGCCCCAGGCCAGCGTGACATGGTCCTGGTCGGCGGGCACCGCGTTCGTCGGATCCAGCGCGATCCAGCCGTGCAGCGGGCACCAGACCGAGACCCAGGCGTGGGAGGCGTCCGCCCCGATCAGCCGGGGCTGGCCCGGCGGCGGCTGGGTCAGCAGGTAGCCGCTGACATAGCGTGCGGCCAGCCCGAGCGAGCGCATCGCGCCGATCATCACATGCGCGAAATCCTGGCAGACACCATGGCGCTGGGCCAGCGCCTCCGGGGCCCGGGTGTTGACCGAGGTCGCCAGCGGCCGGTAGGCGAAGCGGCGGTGGATCAGGTGCATCAGCGCCAGCGCGCCGGCCAGCAGCGGCACGCCGGGCCGGAACACCTCGGCACCAAATCGGGCCAGCGAGGCCTCTCGCGGTGCATAGAGCGAGCCCAGCGTGAACTCCACCGCCGGCTCGAAGCCGCCGCCGGGCCGGTAGTCCAGCCGCTCGGCCACCGACTCCCACGGCGGACTGGCCTCGGGCTGCAGCGTGGGCAACGGCGCGATGTCGACCAGGAAGCTCGAGCTGACCACCAGCCGGTCATGCACCCGCGAATGCGAGAAGCCGACGCGGTGGTTGCCCCAGGAGTCGAGGCTCTGCTGCACGCCGGGCGTGATCAGCACCGACTCGTCGCCGGCGCGCAGGCCCGGCAGACCGAGCGAGCTCGCCGCATCGAGCTGACCGGCGGCCTCGGCCACATCGGGCTGAGGCGTGACCGACAGCTGCCACTCGACGACATGCTGCAGCGTGGTGTGGCGCGGGCGCAGCATGCCCAGGTGGTGGGCCAGCTCGACCGGGGCGTCGTAGTCGTAGCTGGTGTCATGCAGCACGCGCAGCCGGCGCGGTGCGGACAAGGCCGGCCCTGCCGGAGCCTGGTCGGGGAGATCGGAGACGGACTCGGGAAGCGTCATTGCCAGACGGTGCGATCGGCCGGGCCGACGTGGGAGAAGAGATGCCGGCTGATCTCGCCGGAGACCATCATCGCGGCCTGGTGGCATTCCTGCAGCGCGCTCATCAGCGCGCTGTGGCGGCCATGCGCGTCGCGGGTGCTGAGCGTCTCGAGCGACCAGTCCGAGGGGCTGGGCAGCGTCAGCGTGACCGCCTCGGCCCACTCGGGGTCGTGGCGGGCGAGCTTGCGCAGCCGCTCGCGCAGCGTGCGCGCGACCCAGGCCAGCGAGCGCGGGTTGTCGGTGTCGAGCACCAGCAGGTGCAGCAGCGGCGGCACCTCGCGCCGGGCCTGGAACTGCGCCCGGTAGGTGATGGTCGAGTCGAACAGGCCCAGCAGCAGCGCGAAGCCGTCGTCGCGGTCGGGCAGCCCGACATCGAAGCCGGCCTCCAGGCCCTGCGCGAGCATGTCCAGCCGCTCGGTCTGGCGCGCGACGCTGAGCAGGCGCCAGCCGTCGTCGCGGGTCATGCGGTCGGTCTGCGCACCGGTGATCGCCGCCAGATGCAGCGCCGCCTGGTTGAGCACGCCCAGCACGTCGCTGAGCGGCTCGTGGCCCTCGCGCGCGCTGATGCTGGCGAGCTGGCGCGGAAAGATCTCGCTCAGGTGCTTGATCAGGCCCCAGTGCTCGGTGGACAGGCGCTCGCGCAGCGCCTCGGCGCACTGGCGCAGCGCCTGCAGGTTGTAGGCCACGCTGAAGCTGCCGCGGCTGTCGCCCAGCGCATGGATCAGCGCCCGCTCGAACACCCGGGCCGCCTGCGACGAGCCCTGCACCGGCAGCGGCACCGCCGCACCGATCATGCCCTGCGCCACCAGCAGCCGGTGCAGCACCTTCAGCACCGGCGCGCTGCCCGAGGGCAGCGCCTCCAGCGCCAGCCGCGCCAGCCGGACCGTGTTCTCGGCCCGCTCGGTGTAGCGGCCCAGCCAGAAGAGGTTCTCGGCCGAGCGGCTGGTCACCACCCGGCGCCAGCTCGCCAGGTCGGCCGCATCGAGCGGACGCGGCAGCAGCGTGGTGGCGTCGACCTCGCCGTCGGTCAGCACCCAGGTGTCGGTGCTGGCCGAGCCGGACTGCATCGACAGGTAGGCGTCGACGCCGCTGTGCCGGCCCGCCACCCGGGTGAGGCCGCCGGGCAGCACCTGCCAGTCGCCGCAGCCGTCGGACATCGCGTAGACCCGCACCACCACCGGGCGCGGCTCGAGCCGGCCGGCCTGCCAGACCGGCAGCTCGGAGGGGCGCGCGGGCATCACCAGCGTGTGCGCGGCGCGGTCGGCGTCGATGCGCGCCTCCCACTCGCGCAGCGCCTGCGGCGAGAGCTCGCTGGTCATCACCGGCGCGAAGCTGCGGGTCACCGCACCGCCGGGGAAGGTCGGCACGATCAGATAGTCGCGCAGCCGCGGGCGGGTGGCCTCCCAGACGCTGGCCTCGCCGCACCACCAGCTGGTGTGGGCCGGCAGCTTCAGGGGCTCGCCCAGCAGCCGGTCGGCGATGCCGGGCCAGAAGGCGCTCAGGCCGGGGCTCTCGAGCACGCCGGCGCCCGGCGCGTTGGCCAGCACCAGCTCGCCGGCGCGCACCGCCTGCACCAGGCCGGGAATGCCCAGCGCCGAGTCCGGGCGCAGCTCCAGCGGATCGAGCCACTCGTCGTCGACCCGGCGCAGCAGCACATGCACCTGCTCCAGCCCGCCGAGCGTCTTCAGGTAGAGCCGGTTGCCACGCACCGTCAGGTCCGAGCCCTCCACCAGCGTGATGCCCAGGTAGCGGGCCAGGAAGACATGCTCGAAGTAGGTCTCGTTGCGCGGCCCCGGCGTCAGCAGCGCGATGCGCGAATGTGCGCCGGCCGGGCTGTCGCGCAGCAGGCCCTCGATCATCGTGCGGAAGGCCGAGGCCACCCGCTGCACCTTCAGCGAGCGAAAGGCCTCGGGAAACTGCTGGCCGATGATCAGCCGGTTCTCCAGCAGGTAGCCCAGGCCCGAGGGCGACTGGGTGCGCTGGCCGACCACCCGCCAGCTGCCGTCGGGCGCCCGCGCCAGATCGAAGGCCACCACATGCAGCCAGCGCCCGCCCGCCGGGGTGACCCCGTGCATCGGACGCAGGTACTGCGGATGCGCCAGCACCAGCGACGGCGGCAGCAGGCCGTCGTGCAGCAGGTCCTGCGCGCCGTAG
>JAUPTP010000076.1 GCA_030918015.1 Pseudomonadota bacterium | reverse complement strand
GGCGCTGGCCGGCGCGGGCGCCATGGCCGCGATGACGGCCTGGTGCGCGCGCTGGTACCGGCAGCGCCTGGGCGGCTACACCGGCGACACGCTGGGCGCCTCGCAGCAGCTCGGCGAGGTCGCCGGCCTGCTGGGCTGGCTGGCGGCGCTGGGCGTGGCCTGAAACGTGGCCTGAGAGGGCAAGGCATGAACGAACTGCACATCTGGCGGCATCCCAAGCCGGTCGGCGCCACCGGCCGCTGCCTGGGCCGCACCGACCTGCCGGTCGATCCGCGCAAGGCCCGCCGCCTGGCGCACCGCATCCGCCAGCACGCGCGCCGCCACGGCCTGCCGCGCGAGATCCTCACCTCGCCGCTGCGGCGCGGGCGCGATGTCGGGCGCTGGCTGCGCCGCTGGGGCTGGACGCACCGCATCGAGCCCGGCCTGATCGAGCTGGACTTCGGCCGCTGGGACGGCCGGCCCTGGCGCGAGATCGCCTGGGCCGAGGTGGCCGCGTGGGAGGCCGACTTTGCCGGCCACGCGCCCGGCGGCGGCGAGTCGCTGGCGCAGCTGCGCCAGCGGGTGGCCGGCGTGCTGGCGCGTCTGGCCGCGGTGGGTCGGCCGGTGCTGGCGGTCGGGCACGCCGGCTGGATGAATGCGCTGGCGCTGCACGGGCAGGCCGCCGCGGTGCGTGCCATCGACTGGCCGGCGCCACCGCGCCATGGGGCCATTCGCGTGGCGATGCTGTCGTGATTAATAATTACGCTCGGCAGCCGTTACCATCCGCCGCCTCCGACCGACTCATCCGACCCCGATCGCCATGTTCCGCACGCTGCTGAAGTCCAAGATCCACCGCGCCACCGTCACCCACTGCGAGCTGCACTACGAAGGCTCCTGCGGCATCGACGAGGACCTGATGGACGCCGCCAACCTCTGCGAGAACGAGCAGATCCACATCTGGAACATCAACAACGGCGAGCGCTTCGTCACCTACGCGATCAAGGCGCCGCGCGGCAGCGGCATCTTCTCGCTGAACGGCTCGGCGGCGCGGCGCGCCTCGGTCGGCGACCTGATCATCATCGCCGCCTTCGGCCTGGTGGCGGAGGAGGGCGTGGCCGCCCACGAGCCCAAGCTCGTCTTCATGGACGAGAAGAACCAGGTGAAGGAACTGCGCTCGCATCCGGAGAACCCGGAGCAGACCTCGCCGCTGCGCTGAAGAAGGACCGGCCGACGTGAGCCTGAATGACGACTGGCGCGCCCGCAGCCTGCGCGCGGTGTGGCATCCCTGCACCCAGATGAAGCTGCACGAGGGCCAGCCCGGCGGCCGGCCCGGCCTGCCGCTGGTGCCGGTGGTGCGCGCCGAGGGCGTCTGGCTGCATGACGCCGAGGGGCGCCGCATCCTCGACGGCATCAGCTCCTGGTGGGTCAACCTGTTCGGCCACAACCACCCGGCGCTGCGCGAGGCGCTGGTCGACCAGCTCGGCCGGCTCGACCACGTCATGCTGGCCGGCTTCACCCATCCGCCGGTGGTGGAGCTGTCCGAGCGGCTGGGTGCGCTCACCGGCCTGGGCCATGCCTTCTATGGCAGCGACGGCGCCTCGGCCACCGAGATCGCGCTGAAGATGAGTGCGCATGCCTGGCGCAACCAGGGCGAGCCGGACAAGACCCGCTTCGTCGGCCTGGCCGGCGGCTACCACGGCGAGACGGTCGGGGCGCTGGCGGTCACCGATCTGGGCATCTTCCGCGACGCCTATGCGCCGCTGGTGCGCCTGGCCGCCACCGTCGACAGCCCCGACGCCCGCGGTGCCCGCGCGGGCGAAAGCGCCGCCGACGTGGCCGAGCGGGCCGCCGCCGCACTGGCTGTCTGGCTGGAGGCGAACCACGCGCAGACCGCGGCGGTCATCCTGGAGCCGCTGGTGCAGTGCGCCTCCGGCATGGCGATGCACGATCCGGTCTACCTGCGCCGGGTGCGCGAGCTGTGCGACCGCTGGCGGGTGCATCTGGTGCTCGACGAGATCGCGGTCGGCTTCGGCCGCACCGGCACGCTGTTCGCGCACCAGCAGGCCGGCATCCGGCCGGACTTCCTGTGCCTGTCCAAGGGCCTGACCGGCGGCATGCTGCCGCTGTCCGCCGTGCTGACCACCGACGCGGTCTACCGTGCCTTCTGGGACGACGAGGTGGCGCGCGGCTTCCTGCACTCGCATTCCTACACCGGCAACCCGCTGGCCTGCCGCGCGGCGCTGGCGGTGCTCGACCTCTTCGAGCGCGAGGCGGTGCTGGCGCGCAACCGCGAGACGGCGGCCGCGCTCGACGTCCGGCTGGCGTCGCTGCACGCCCACCCGCGGGTGCGCCACGCCCGGCGCACCGGCATGATCTGGGCCTGGGACATCGACACGACGCTGCCCGATTTCGCCCGCCGCTACGGCCGCGCGGCGCTGGAGCGCGGCCTGCTGCTGCGCCCGATCGGCCGCACGCTCTACCTGATGCCGCCCTACGCGATCGACCCCGCGGGCGAGGACGGCAGCGGCGCCTTCCTGGCGCGCACCGCGCTGGAGGCGCTCGAGGCCACGCTGGCGCAGGAGGGCGAGGTCGCGCCCGCGCCCTCGGCCGCCCCGTCCGGCACCGGAGCGATCGATGCGGTCTGAGGCCCGGCCTGATCTGCGCTCGGTCTTCGTGATCGGCACCGACACCGGCGTGGGCAAGTCGCTGGTGAGCGCGGCGCTGCTGCGCGGCGCGGCGCAGGCCGGACTGCGCGCGGTCGGCATGAAGCCGGTGGCCGCCGGGCTCGACCTGCAGCCCGACGGCTCGCTGGCCTGCGGCGATGTGCTGGCGCTGCAGGCGGCCGGCAATGTTGCGGCCGATCCGGCGCTCGTCAATCCGTTCTGCCTGCCCGATCCGCTGTCGCCGCATCTGGCGGCGCGCCGCGCCGGCCGGCGCATCACGCTGGCGCCGATCGTCGCGGCGCACCGTGCGCTGTGTGCCCAGGCCGACCGGGTGATCGTCGAGGGCGCCGGCGGTTTTCTCGTGCCGCTGGACGAGGGCGATGGCGATCCTGCGCCCGGCGCGCCGCTGCTGACCGGTGCCGATCTGGCGCTGGCGCTGGGCGTGCCGCTGGTGCTGGTGGTCGGCCTGCGCCTGGGCTGCCTGAACCATGCGCTGCTGACCGCCGAGGTGCTGCGCGCACGCGGCCTGACGCTGGCCGGCTGGGTCGCCAACCGCATCGACCCGGCGATGGCCTGCGCCGACGAGAACCTCGATTTCCTGCGCCGGCACATCCCGGCGCCGCTGCTGGCCGACGTGCCGCACGCCTCGTGCTGGCCCCAGGGCTGGCAGCCGAGCCTTTTCCTGTCCTGACCTGTTGCGCGCTTCTTGTTCCCGCGCTGGAGATTTCCGAATGAGCCTTGCCCCGAACCCGTCCGCCTGCGCCGCCCCGTCCGCCGACGCCCCGCAGCCGATCACGCTGGTGCGGCCGGCGCGTGCGGCCGAGCCCGCCGCGGACGCCCGCTGGAGCGTCGAGGCGATCGAGGCGCTGTTCGATCTGCCCTTCAACGACCTGCTCTGGAAGGCGCAGCAGGTCCACCGCGAGCACTTCGACGCCAACGAGGTGCAGCTCTCGACGCTGCTGTCCATCAAGACCGGCGGCTGCCCGGAGGACTGCGGCTACTGCCCGCAGTCGGTGCACCATGACACCGGCGTCGAGGCCGGCAAGATGCTCGACATCAAGGCGGTGCTCGAGGCCGCGAGCTGCGCCAAGGGCCAGGGCGCGACCCGCTTCTGCATGGGCGCGGCCTGGCGCGCGCCCAAGGACCGCGACATCGAGAAGGTCGCCGAGCTGATCTCGGGCGTGAAGGCGATGGGCCTGGAGACCTGCTGCACGCTGGGCATGCTGAGCGAGTCGCAGGCGCACACGCTCAAGGACGCCGGCCTCGACTACTACAACCACAACCTCGACACCGCCCCTGAGGCCTACGGCCGCATCATCTCCACCCGCGACTACCAGGACCGCCTGGACACGCTGGAGAACGTGCGCCGCGCCGGCATGAACGTGTGCTGCGGCGGCATCGTCGGCATGGGCGAGTCGCGCCGCGAGCGCGCCGGGCTGGTGGCGCAGATCGCCAACCTGACGCCGTACCCGGAATCGGTGCCGATCAACGAGCTGGTGCAGGTCGAGGGCACGCCGCTGCACGGCACCGACAAGCTCGATCCGCTCGAGTTCGTGCGCACGATTGCCGTCGCCCGCATCACCATGCCGACCGCGCGGGTGCGCCTGTCGGCCGGCCGCGAGCAGATGGGCGAGGCGGTGCAGGCGCTGTGCTTCCTGGCCGGCGCCAACTCGATCTTCTACGGCGACAAGCTGCTGACCACCGGCAACCCGCAGTCCGAGCGCGACCGCGCGCTGCTGGACAAGCTGGGGATGAAGACCCGCGCCTGAGCGCGGTGGCCTGGGCGCGGTTCAGGACGCCGCGTCGGGCCCGAACAGCCCGGCCAGCCAGTCCATGAAGCTGCGCACGCGCCGTGGCTGGTGGCGCCGGTGCGCGTACAGCAGCGTGACCGGCATCGGCGCCGGCCGGTGGTCGGGCAGGATCTCGACCACCGTGCCGGCCGCGATGCGCTCGCGGGCCCGGGCGCGCGGGATCTGCACGATGCCCAGCCCGGCTTCGCAGGCGGCCATGTAGCCTTCGCTGTTGTTGACCGTGACTGCGCCCGGCATCGCGATCGAGCGGGGGCGGTCGTCGCCGGGCGCGCCATCCGGGTCGACGAACTCGAAGCCCGCCGGCCGCACACCCGGGTTGGGCTGGTAATGCACCAGCCGGTGCCGTTCCAGATCGGCCAGGCCGGTCGGTACGCCGTGACGGGCCAGATACGCCGGACTGGCGATGTTGACCATCTCCAGCGCCCCGAGCGGCCGGGCCACCAGCCCCTCGGCCACCACCGGACCCACCCGCAGCACGCAGTCGAAGCCCTCGCGCACCAGGTCGACGCGCCGGTCGGTGCTGCACACGTCGATCTTCAGCGCCGGATGCCGGGCCAGGAACTCGGGCAGCCGGGGCAGCACCTGCCCGCGGGCGACGCCCAGCGGCATGTCCACGCGCAGTCGGCCGGTGAGCTGCGCCGGATCGTGCTGGAACAGCGTGCGCAGCTCGTCCAGGTCCGCCAGCACGTCCTGGCCGCGCTCGGCGAAGGCCTGGCCATCGGGCGTGAGCTGCACGCGGCGGGTCGTGCGGTGCAGCAGCCGGGTGCCCAGGTGCGCCTCCAGCCGCTGCACCGCCGAGGACACGGTGGCCCGGGGCAGGTCGAGCTGGCGCGCGGCCTCGCTGAAGCTCGCCAGCGCGGCCACCCTCAGGAAGACACGCAGGTCGTCCGGGGAGAAGGCGGGAGAAGTCATGCCCGATCATGCCCGATTCCGGTCGGATTGGACGATGAGGCGAGACAGTGTGATCGAAGAGATGAGGTTTGTCCGGATCGGGCTCCTGAATAGAGTGGCGACCTTCTTCCTTCGATCCCAGGAACCCCCGATGAGCACCGATTCTTTCCTCTCCCCGCGCCGCGTCGTTCTCGTCACCGGCGGCAGTCGCGGCCTGGGCCGCTCGGCCGTGCTGCACCTGGCCCGCTATGGCTGGGACGTGGTGTTCACCTACCACCAGCGCGTGGATGCGGCCGATGCGCTGCGCGCCGAGCTGGCCGCCGATCCGCGCACCTCGGACCGCCGAGTCGCCGCGCTGCGGCTGGATACGTCGAGCACCGCCGGCTTTGCCCGCTTCGTCACCGAGCTGAGCGAGGTGCTGGCGCGCGATTTCGGCGGTGCGGCGCTGGATGCGCTGGTCAACAACGCCGGGTTCGGCGTGCACGCCCCGCTCGCCGAGACGACCGAGGCGCAGTTCGACGCGCTCGTGAACGTGCATCTGAAGGGCGTGCTCTTCCTGACGCAGGCCCTGCTGCCCCTGCTGCGCGACGGAGGCAGCATCCTGAACGTCTCCAGCGGGCTGGCGCGATTCAGCCTGCCGGGCTACGGCGCCTACGCGATGATGAAGGGTGCGGTCGAGGTGATGACGCGCTATCTGGCCAAGGAGCTGGGCGGGCGTCGCATCCGTGTCAACACGCTGGCGCCCGGCGCGATCGAGACCGACTTCGGCGGCGGCGCCGTGCGCGACAACCAGGCGCTCAACGCGATGATCGCGTCCCAGACCGCGCTCGGGCGGGTCGGCCTGCCCGACGACATCGGCGCTGCCGTGAGCGCGCTGCTGTCCGATCACACCGGCTGGATTAACGGCCAGCGCATCGAGGCGTCGGGCGGCGTGCTGCTCTGAAGGCCGCGGCGCCGGCCGGCCGGAGCGCCTACCATGACGCCCCATGCAAGCAGCCGCCTCTCTTTCCTCCGACCTGTTCCCCCGCCGCATCGTCTGCCTGACCGAGGAGACGACCGAGACGCTCTACCTGCTCGGCCAGGAGGAGCGCATCGTCGGCATTTCCGGCTACACCGTGCGCCCGCCGCGTGCGCGCCAGGAGAAACCGAAGGTCTCGGCCTACCTGAGCGCGAAGATCGACAGGATCCTCGACCTGGAGCCCGACCTGGTGCTGGGCTTCTCGGACCTGCAGGCCGACATCGCCAGCCAGCTGGTGCGCGCCGGCGTGGCGGTGCATGTCTTCAACCAGCGCACGGTGGCCGACATCCTGCGCATGATCGCGATGGTCGGCGCGATGGTGGGCGCGCAGGCGCAGGCAGCGGTGCTGCTGGCCGAGCTGCAGCAGGGCCTGGATGCGGTCGCCGCGTCCGGCCGTGCGCTGCCGCGCCGCCCGCGGGTCTACTTCGAGGAATGGCACGAGCCGATCATCACCGGCATCGGCTGGGTGTCGGAGCTGATCGGGCTGGCCGGCGGCGAGGAGTGCTTTCCCGAGCTGGCGGGGAAATCACTGGGCAAGGACCGCATCGTCGCCGACCCGCTCGAGGTCGTGCGGCGCGCGCCGGACGTGATCCTCGGCTCCTGGTGCGGCCGCAAGTTCCGGCCGGAGCAGGTCATGGCTCGGGCCGGCTGGGAATCCGTGCCGGCGGTCGTGAACGTGCAGGTGTTCGAGATCAAGTCGAGCGAGATCCTGCAGCCCGGGCCGGCCGCGCTGACCGACGGCGTGCGCCAGATCCAGCGCCGCCTGCAGGACTGGGCGCGGCTTCACGCCTGATCGGTCTTCGCGTCGAAGTCGCAGCAGTCCGCCACCGCGCAGGCGCGGCAGCGCGGCTTGCGCGCCTGGCAGACATAGCGCCCGTGCAGGATCAGCCAGTGGTGCGCATCCTTGGCGAACTCGGCCGGGATGCGGCGAAGCAGCTTCATCTCGACCTCGTAGGGCGTGCGCCCCGGCGCCAGCCCGGTGCGGTTGCCGACCCGGAAGATGTGGGTGTCGACCGCGCAGGTCGGCTCGCCCCAGGCGACGTTGAGCACCACGTTGGCGGTCTTGCGGCCCACGCCCGGCAGCGCCTCGAGCGCCTCGCGGCTGCGCGGCACCTGGCCGCCGTGCTGGTCGAGCAGGATCTGCGCGGTCGCCACCAGGTTCTTGGCCTTGTTGCGGAACAGGCCGATGGTGCGGATGTAGGACTCGACCCCCTCCACGCCGAGCGCCACGATCTTGGCCGGCGTGTTGGCCACCGGGAAAAGCCGGCGCGTCGCCTTGTTGACGCCGACGTCGGTGGCCTGCGCCGACAGCAGCACGGCCGCCAGCAGTTCGAACACCGAGCTGTATTCCAGCTCGGAGGCGGGTTGCGGATTGGCATCACGCAGCGTGACAAAGAAACGCTGGATCAACGCGGGATTCATGGGCTGACTCTTCAGATGCCCTCGCTTGAGGGGAATTCACCATCTCGGCTGGTGCGCGACCCCGGATTGTCTGGCCAGAATGGCGCGCATGTCGCTTCGCATGCCCTCTCGACTGCCCACACCGCTGCTTTCCCGTCCGGCGCCCATCGCGACCGGCTGTCCCGATCTGCCGTGGATGGGCTGGGCCTTCATCGGTGCTGCGGCCGTGCTGGCCTGTGCGGAGCCGGTGTCGGTGCTGCTGACCGCGGCCTGCGGCGTGACCGGGCTGGGTCTGCTGCGCGGGCATTTCTGGGCCCGCACCGCCGCCGTGCTGCAGCTGCTGGCCCTGATCGC
>JAUPTP010000075.1 GCA_030918015.1 Pseudomonadota bacterium | reverse complement strand
CCCCCAGCGGCTGCGCCGGCCGCCCTCCGCCGCTGTCGAGCTGCAGCGAGCCATCGGCCGCGCGGCGCACCACCCGGCCCTCGACCGCCTCGCCCACCCGGATCACGCGGGTGCGGCCGTCGACGATCAGCACGACGCGGTCGCCCATCGAGCCCCCCAGCACGACCGGTGCCCCCGGAGCCTCTCCGGCCGGGACGCTCGAGAGCACGCGGCCCGCCGCCGGCTGCGTGCGCGCCGGCCGCGACCAGACAAAGGCCGTGACGACGGCCACGGCCGGCACGGCCAGACGCAGCCAGCGCCCACGGGGGGACTTCGGGTTCATCCAGTGCACTCCGGACAGCTTGGGACACGCTGCGCAGGCTAAGGGCCGAGGCGCCTGGGCACCCGGCCGATAAGCGCACGGGCGGCAACGCTCATCGGATTCAAGTCTGGCGCGATCCGGCCGCAAATCAGGGCTTGTATTTCATGCCCTCGGCCCCTGGCCCGGAGAGCCCACCGTGACCCCTGATCTTGCCCGCCGCGCCGCCCTGCCCCGCGGCTTCACGCTGCTGGAGACGATGATCGCGATCGCCGTCGTCGGCATCATCGCGGCCTTCGCCTACCCCAGCTACCGGCAGCATGTGCAGCGCGGCGAGGTCGCCCAGGCCACCCGCGGCCTGGCCGACGCCCGAGCGGCGATGGAGCAGCATTTCCTCAACGGCGGCACCTATGCGGGCGGCCCCTGCACCGACGTGCAGACGATCGGCACCTTCACCGTGCGCTGCGAGAGCGCGCCCACCGCCTCGGCCTACACGCTGAGCGCGACCGGCAGCGGCCAGACCCAGGCCTTCACCTACACGCTGGACCAGAACGGCCGCGAGCGCACCACCCGCCTGCCCGCCGACTGGGGCAACGCACCGGCGGGCTGCTGGATCCTGCGGCCCGGGAGAACATGCTGAGCATCATGCGCGGGCGGGGCTTCACGCTGGTGGAGCTGCTGGTGACGCTGGCCTTGCTGGCGCTGCTGATGCTGGCGGCCACGCCGCCGCTGGCCACCTGGAACGCCAACGCGCGGGTGCGCGGCGCGGCCGAGCGGCTGGGCAACGACCTGCGCCTGACCCGCGCCGAAGCGCTGCGGCGCAACCGCCTGACCACCTTCGCGCTGACCCTGGACACGCCCGACCTGGGCGCCACGCCGGTGGCCAACGGCAACGCCTGGTTCGCCCAGGCCCTGCCGCGCCTCAGCGGCGAGGCCGTCTCCGACACGGCGCTCTTCATCCTGGGCAGCGCCCATGCGCGCCAGGAACAGGTCACCGTCACCGGCCCGGCGCTGCTGTGCTTCAACATGATCGGTCGGCCCGTCTCGCGCTCCGGCACCGGCCTGGGGGCTGATTGCAGCGCCCCGACGACGCTGGCAGCCCCCAGCGTCTACCGCCTGTCGGCCTCCGGGTCGGACCGGCCGCTCGAGGTGCAGGTCTTTGCCGGAGGGCGCATCCGCGTGTGCGACCCGGCGCGTTCGCTGGCCTCGGGCCAGGCCGACGGATGCTGAGTCCCAGAGGTCAACCCATGACAAGCCGCCCGTCCCCCCGGCGCCTGCGGGGCGTCTCCCTGGTCGAGGTGATGGTCTCGCTGCTGATCCTGTCGGTGGGCGTGCTGGGGCTGGCGGCGCTGCAGGCCCGCGCGCTGCAGCAGGGCACCGACGCCGAGGACCGCCTGCGCGCGGCCCTGCTGGCCGAGCGCATCACCACCGAAATGTGGCTGCGCGGCACGGTCAGCCTGCCCGCCGGCGTCGTGAGCGACTGGCAGAGCCGGGTGCAGGACAGCAGCGCCGCCGGCCTGCCCAACGCGACCGGCACGATCAGCAGCCCCGATGCGCTCGGCGGCGTGACGGTCACGGTGCGCTGGCGCCCGCCCTCGCGCAGCGCCTCGCTGGGCCTGCTCCAGTACCAGACCCGGGTGGCGCTGCCATGAGACGACCCCGCGGACTGACCCTGGTGGAGATGCTGATCGCGCTGCTGATCGGCTCGCTGGTGACGCTGGCGGTCGTGAGCGTGCTGCGCATCAGCGAGAACGGCCGGCGGCGGGCGATCGACGGCAGCGACACGCTGCAGGTCGGCAGCCATGCGCTGGCTCAGATCGACCGCCTGCTGCGCAGCGCCGGCTCGGGCTACACGCAGTCGGCCAGCCACCTGTTCGGCTGCCGGCTGCATGCGGCCCGCGCCGGCACGCAGCTGCTGCCCGTGCCGTCCGGCTCCAGCCTGCCGGCGCCGTTCGCGGCCGTGAACCCGGGCAGCAGCGGCGTCTTCCGGCTCGCCCCGGCGCTCATCGCCGCCGGCCAGACCACGCCGCAGCCCAGCGGCCGCGCCTCCGACGTGCTGATCCTGATGAGCGGACACAGCGGCCAGTCCGACATGCCGATGAACTTCAGCGCCGACCCCATGTCGAGCACGCTCACGCTCGACAGCACCCTGGGCCTGAGCAGCGGCGAGATGATCCTCGTCGGCGACCGCCAGCCGGCGAGCACCGGCACCGCGCCGTGCATGCTCAGCGAGGTCTCGAGCAGCTTCGACGCCAGCGTCGGCCGCGGCAGCGTGCCGCTGGCGGGCAGCTACTGGACGGCCACGGTCGAGAGCACCTCGCTGAGCGGCTTCTCCAGCGCCGGCACCGTGCATGCGCTGGGCAATGTAGGCGCGGGCAACCCGCCCGAGATGCAGCTCGTCGGCGTGGGCGATGGCGGACTGCTGGCAGCCTACGACCTGCTGCAGACCACCGCGCCGGCGCTGCAGGCGCTGGCCGACAACGTGTTCGCGCTGCACGCGCGCTACGGCTTCGACACCAACGGCGACCGGGTGATCGACAGCTGGACCGAGGCCACCGGCAACTACGCCATCGCCGCGCTGATGGACGGCTCGGCGGCGGCCAACGCGCGGCTGCGCACCATCATCGCGCTGCGCGTCGGCCTGGTGATGCGCTCGGCCCGGCCCGACCTGGAGGCCGATGCGGACAAGCCGCCGACCGATGCGTCGCTCACCCTGTTCTCGGACCTGGGCGGCAGCCTGGTCGAGACCCTCTCGCTCAGCAAGGCCGAGCGGCTCTACCGCTACCGCACGCTCGAGACGACCGTGCCGCTGCGCAACCTGCTGATCCAGCCATGAGAAGACCCGCCCGCGGCATGGCGCTGCTGTTCACGCTGATCGCGCTGACGGTCATGCTGCTGGGCGCGCTCTCGCTGATCCGCGCGCAGGATGTCGGCCTGCTGCAGGCGGGCCAGTTCGGGCAGCGCCGCGACCTGGTCAACCAGGCCGAGCGGGGCTTCGCGCAGGCGCGACTGCTGCTCGCCAGCGGCGCGCTCTCGAGCGAGACGGCCCGGCAGAGCGCGCTGGGCGCGGCCAACTACTCCGCCCGGCGGCTCGACAGCAACGCCCAGGGCATCCCGAACCTGCTGCTGAGCGATGCGGCCTTCACCGCGGCGGGCATGACCGGCGCCGACCTGGTCGACAGCGCCAGCGGCGTGACGGTGCGCTGGGTGATCGACCGGCTCTGCCTGGCCGAGGGCGATGTGCTGGCCACCGCCTGCGCCCTCGACCGCACCGATCTCGACAGCGCCTCCGACGACCGCTACCGCCTCGTCAAGACCGAAGTGCGCGCCGTGCTGCGGGTGAGCGTGCGCGCCACCGGCCCGCGCGGCACGCAGGCCTTCTTCCAGATGACCCTGACCCGCTGAACCCTCGCAGATCCGCCCGCCATGACGACCTTGCAACGACTCTCGCGCTGGCTGCGTCGGCTGGCGCTGGCCTGGCTGCCGATGCTGTGGCCGGCCCTGCTGCCCGCGCCGGCCGCCGCCGCCCTCGACCTCGCCGACGCGCCGCTGTTCTCCTCCAGCAGCGTGCCGGGCAACCTGCTGCTGGCGCTGTCGGTCGAGTACCCCACCGCCAGCACGCCGGCCTACCTCAACACCAGCGCCTACAGCACCGCCACCGCCTACGCGGGCTACTTCGACGCCGGCAAGTGCTACCGCTATGTCTACAACGCGACGACGCCGGCCGACAGCTACTTCACGCCGCACAGCCTGACCACCACCCGCACCTGCAGCTCGACCGCGGCGGTGCCGCTGTGGAGCGGCAACTGGCTGAACTGGGCCTCGACCCAGACGCTCGACGCCTTCCGCTGGGCGCTGACCGGCGGCACGCGCAAGGTCGACACCTCCACGCAGACCATCCTGCAGAAGACGCGCCACCCCGGCCTGGGCTACTTCCCCGACAAGGTGACCAGCGCGGCCGCCACCGTCTCGGGCGCGACCCCGTTCACCTCGGCGGCGGTGGCCACCTCGATCAACGGGCTGGGCGTGGCGATGACGATCAGCACCGACTCGCCGCTGGGCTGCACCTTCGGCCTGAACGCCGACCGCAGCAGCAATGTCTGGTGCGGCACCAACACCTCCTTCACCGGGTGGTGCGGCATGGCGGCCGGCGCCAACAGCTGCACCACCAGCAACGCCACGCCGCTGACCGCCCTGAGCTGCTCGCGCAGCACCAGCGACGGCGGCGCCAGCTACACCTACAGCTGCACCAACACGCAGAGCACCGCCACCGCCTGCACCAGCGCCGCGCTGGCCCACTCGTCGACCGCCACCGTCTACACCAGCTGCAGCACCAGCCTGCTGGCGACGACGAACTACCAGAGCCAGTCCGGCGCCGGCGGCACGATCGCCAGCCGCACGCCCTACCTGGTCTACATCCAGCCCAAGGTCTGCGACGCCAGCATCGGCGTGGAGAGCAACTGCACGAAGTACGGCACCACCGCCAGCCCGATCTACAAGCCTGAAGGGCTGATGCAGCAGTACGCCTCGAAGCTGCGCTACTCGGCCTTCGGCTACCTGAACGACGGCTACTACCGCGACGGCGGCGTGATGCGCGCGCGCATGAAGTACATCGCCCCGACCCAGCCGGTGCCCGGCTCCGGGTCGGTCACCAACAGCCTGGCCGAATGGGACGGCAGCACCGGCATCATGCTGGCCAACCCCGACCCCGCCGACACCAACGCCACCATCGCCTTCGCCCAGGCCCAGACCGGCCTGACGCCGACGCTGCAGTACAGCGGCGTGATGAACTACCTCAACCGCTTCGGCTCGACCTCCGGCAGCTACAAGGGCTACGACCCGGTGAGCGAGCTCTACTACGCGGGCCTGCGCTACTACCGCAAGCTCGGGCCGGTGGCGGCCTACAACAGCCTGAGCGGCGTGACCAGCACCGCCACGCTCAACACCCTGATCGACGGCTTCCCCGTCATCACCAGCTGGGACGACCCGATCGCCTACAGCTGCCAGAAGAACTTCATCCTGGGCATCGGCGACGTCAACACCTGGAACGACGCCAACCTCTACGGCAGCACCGTGCGCACGGCCGCCGAGCCGACGATGCCCGCCGAGGTCGCCGCCGACACCGGCATCGACATGAAGAAGGCCACCGACATGGTCGGCCAGCTCGAGGGCTGGTCCGGCCTGGGCAGCTACTCCTCGGGCCTGAACAACAGCTACTACATCGCCGGCATGGCCTATCACGCCCACACGGTCGACCTGCGCGGAGACCTCTCGGGCAAGCAGACGGTGGCCACCTACTGGGTGGACGTGCTGGAGAACCAGTCCTACCGGTCCAGGAACCAGTACTGGCTGGCGGCCAAGTACGGCGGCTTCGAGGTGCCCGGCAGCTTCGACGCCTATGCCAGCACCCACACCACCAGCACCCTCGCGCAGAGCGCCTGGTACTCGAGCACCGACACCGTCGGCTCGGACCTGAGACCGGACAACTACTACACCGGCGGCCAGGCCGCGCAGATGATCTCGGGCCTGGCCTCGGCCTTCGCGAAGATCGCCATGGAGGCGGCGGCCACCACCTCGACCTCCTTCGCCTCGACCTCGCTGAACGAGGCCAGCAGCGGCAACACCAGCTACTCGGCCAGCTACGACCCGCGCTCGTGGACAGGCACGCTGCTGGGCCTGTCGGTCAGCTACGCCAGCGACGGCACGCCCACCTCGACCGAGGTCTGGAACGCCCGCACGCTGCTGGCCTCGACCCCGCCGACCAGCCGCAAGATCGTCACCTGCTGCACCGCCGCCGGTGCCGCCCTGCCTTTCCGCAGCGCCAGCCTGGCCGGCACATCGCTGTCGTCGCGCACCTACTACGCCTCGTTCTCGGCCGTGCCCGGCGTGGCCTCGGCCTCGCAGTCGGCGGCCAGCTTCGTCGACTACCTGCGCGGCGACCGCACCCGCGAGCTCTCGGCCGGCGGCGCCTACCGCAACCGCAGCGCGGTGCTGGGCGACATCGTGAACTCCAAGCTCACCGCGGTCGGCGTGCCCTCGGCGCCCTACTACGACGCCACCAACCCCGGCTACACCGCCTTCCGGCGTGCCCAGGCCAGCCGCCGCACGGTCGTCTACCTGGGCGCCAACGACGGCATGCTGCATGCCTTCGACGGCAGCCTCTCGGGCAGCAGCGCCGGCACGGAGCTCTTCGCCTACCTGCCCAGCTTCCTGTACGGCGACAGCAGCACCGCCGCCACCCGGGGCCTGGCGGCGCTGGGCAACCCCTCCTACGCGCATCGCCCCTACGTCGACGCCACGCCGCTGACCTTCGATGTCGATTTCGCGCGCGTGGGCGGCGCCTCGCCCGCGGCCACCACCAGCGACTGGCGCACCGTGCTGATCGGCGGCCTGGGCCGGGGCGGCCGGGGCTATTACGCGATCGACGTCACCGACCCGAGCAGCTGGACCAGCGAGGCCGCGGTCGCCGGCAAGGTGCTGTGGGAATACACCGACGCCTCGCTGGGCCACGGCTACGGCGACGCGCGCGTCGTCAAGACGGCCAAGTACGGCTGGACCGTGGTCATCGCCTCGGGCTACAGCACGCCCGACGGCAGCGCCTCGATCCACCTGCTCAACCCCAAGACCGGCGCGCTCTACGAGAAGATCACGCTCTCGGGCAGCACGGCGAGCGTGCCCTACGACGTCGCGCATGTCACCGCCTTCATCCCCGACCAGACCGACTACACCGCCACGGCGCTGTACGCCGGCGACATGCAGGGCAACCTCTGGCGCCTGGACATCAGCCGCGCCAACGGCAGCTACCCGGCCGCGCTGAAATTCGCCCAGCTGACCGACGCCAGCGGCACCGCCCAGCCGGTGACCACGCCGGTGCGCGTGATGATCGAGCCCAGCTCGGGCAAGCGCTATCTGCTGGTGGGCACCGGCCGGCTGCTGGGCGACAGCGACATCAGCAGCACGCAGCGCCAGGCCTTCTACGCGCTGGTCGACGGCACCGCCGGCGCGATGTACACCAGCTCGACGCTGCCCTCCGGCGCGAGCTTCCCCGTGACGCGCGCCCAGATGGTGGCCAACACCGACCTGCTGACGGGCATCGGCAGCTCGCCCTCGCGGCCGATGGGCTGGTATGTCGACCTGGGCAGCAGCAGCGACGGCATCGCCGAGCGCATCACGGTCGCGCCGACGGTGACACAAGGCCTGGTCGGAGTGGCGCTGAACCTGCCCGGGGGCGACGCCTGCTCGCCCTCGGGCAGCAGCCGCGTGCTCGCGGTGAGCTTCGCCGATGGCAAGAGCATGCTCACCGACAGCAGCGGTGCGGCCGTGGCGCTGAGCGCCTCCAGCGCCGGCCTGGCCTCGGACATCAGCTTCAAGAACATCGGCGGCAAGGTGCGGCTGGTGGCGGGCCGCAGCGGCGGCAGCGTGACGAACCAGCCCGGCACCTTCGGCCGCAGCGGCACGCTGCGCCAGCTCAACTGGCGTGAAGTGCCGATGCTGCAATGACGCCAGCCCGGCTGCTGACGCTGCCACTGGTGCTGCTGGCCCACGCCGTCGTGCTGCAGGCCGGCGCCGGGCTGCTGCACCCCGCCGTCTCGATGACGGCCGCGCCGCCTTCACCGGCGCTCGTGCGCGTGACCGTTCGGGAGGAGCCGCCGCGTGTGGCCCTGCCGGTCGCGCCGCCGGCCGCCCTCCCGTCTCCTCGGCCCGGCCTGGCCACGCCAGTCGCCCATCTCCGCCCGGCCGAGGCCCCGTCGGCCCCCGCGACGCCGGTCCCGGATCTGCCCCCGCGGCCGGTCTCGGCGCCCGACCCGGCGCGGCTGGCCGATCTCGGCGCC
>JAUPTP010000074.1 GCA_030918015.1 Pseudomonadota bacterium | reverse complement strand
TGGAGCACAACCTCTATATGCAGACCGCGCGCGCGCTCTACGAGGGCAACGACATCGGCGCGCTGATCCCGGGCGCGCGCGGCTCGTCGCTCAAGGACCGCTCCAGCGGCACGGTGGTGCGCTACAACCGCATCACCGCCGCCGCCCGCGCGCTCGACCTGGTCGAGATCGAGGGCGGCGTGCGCCCGGTGCGCGAGGACCCCGTGTACGGGCAGGCCTGGGTCTACGGCAACCTGATCGTCAACGACTTCTCGCAGCCGGGCGCGGGCTCGGTCAAGCTGATCCACTGGGGCGGCGACAACGACGAGCGCTACTTCCGCAACGGCACGCTGCAGTTCTTCCACAACACCCTGATCCAGAACAGCACCCAGCAGCAGGCCTGGTACATGGCCATCTTCGACCTGCCCGACAGCCGCCAGACCGTGCGGGCCGGCGCCAACCTGTTCGTCAACCAGGGCAGCACGCAGATGCGCATCGCCCACCAGGGCGGCACGGTCGAGTTCGTCGGCACCAACGCGATCACCCGCGGCTGGGTGCCCACGGGCCCGGACTCGGCCGCCCGGGTGAAGACCGAGGGCGCGCCGCTGATCGAAGGCCCGGCCCCGACGATCGGGGCCCAGGACGGCCGCCTGCGCCCGGCGCTGACGGCCCTGGACCTGCCGGCCGCGCCCGGCCTGCGCGACGCCGCCGGCGCCCCCCTGCGACCCAGCCACCAGTTCCGGGCACCGGTCGGACTCGTGGCCCGGCCCGTGACCGGGCGCGGCCCGGACCTGGGCGCGGTCGAAAGCCCCTGAGCGCAGCGGCTGGGCCCGCAGCGCCGGCAGCCGCAGCCGCAGCCGCAGCCGCAGCCGCAGAAAGACCGCGTGAATATTGCCCGGTTCAATCCCCGGGATTGGCCGGTCTTTTCCGTGGTTGTAATCCCCGGCCACGCGGGGCACCGCGTCGCTCCAGTGCCGGCGCCGGAGCGGCGCGCGAGATCCGTCACGAAATCGACGCCATCCCCGGCCATCTCAGGGGCAACAGACCGGCTCCTCCGCCCGAACACGCCCCGCCTTGCCCGCCGGCGACCCGGGCGGCGCGTTTCAGGCCTGTTACAGACCTTGTGGCGTTCTTTCGTTTTGCTCGCGGCGCTTGTCAATCTGCCGTTTCGTGAATTCCAACCGGGATTGAACCCCCCGCATCTGCATGCCGACAACCCAGCCAGAGGATTGGCCGCTTTTTCAGATCCATTTCATCTGGCGGCCGTCCCGGTTCATTTCCGGCTCGAAAGGTTGTCTCCATGCTTCATTCCACCTTCATCGCGTCAAAATTTTCATTTGACCGCACCCCCGCAGCGCTGGCTGCACTGGGACTCTGTGGCGCCCTGCTGGCCCTGAGCGCCACGGCCGCGCAGGCCCAGACCCCATCGGGCAGCCGCAAGGCCTGGAGCACCCGAACCGCGACCACGACCACCACCACGACGACCACCGGCACCACCACCACGGGCACCGGGACCACGACCGGCACCACCGGCACGACGACAACGACGACCACCACCGCCACCACGACCCCCAGCGCGGTGGCCACCGCGGCACTCGGCCTGACGCCGTGCGTGCCGTCGGGCAAGGGCACCGACTACCCCGTCGGCCCGGGCCTGGCCTACACCTCGCTCGATCAGGTGCCCTGGGAAAGCCTGAAGGCGGGCGACACGGTGCGCATCCATCCCTCGTCGACCCCCTACCGCGGCAAGTTCGCCCTCATCGCGCAGGGCACGGCCGACGCGCCGGTGCGCATCTGCGGCGTGCGCGCCAGCGACGGCTCGCGGCCGGTCATCGATGCCTCCGGCGCCACCACCCGCGCCGCCCTGAGCGACATCTACGGCTCGAGCACCTATGTGCGCGACATCCACCAGGACCGCACGCTGATCGTCATCAAGCCCTCGCCGGCCCAGGGCTGGACCGCCTACCCGCGCCACATCCGCATCGACGGCCTGAAGCTGACCGGCGCCCACCCGGACCGCACCTTCCGCAACGCGGCCGGGGCCGTGCGCAGCTACCTGCCCTTCGGCGCCTGCGTCTGGATCGAGCGCGGCCAGGACATCTCGATCATCGACAACGAGATCACCGACTGCCAGATGGGCGTCTTCAGCAAGTCGACCGACGACGGCGACTTCGCGGTGACCCGCAACCTGCGCATCGCCGGCAACACCTTCTCCGGCCACGGCATCGTCGGCGACGTGCACCAGCACAGCACCTACACCCAGGGCATCAACGTGCTGATCGAGTTCAACCGCTACGGACCGCTGCGCGCCGGCGCCCTGGGCAACGGCGTGAAGGACCGCTCGGCCGGCACCGTGGTGCGCTACAACCGCATCGAGGAAGGCTCGCACGCGATCGACCTGGTCGAATCCGAGGACTTCCCCCTCACCGCGATGGCCACGCCCGCCTACCGCAGCACCTATGTCTACGGCAACCAGATCGTGAAGACCGGCGACACCGGCGCCGTCATCTCCTACGGCGGCGACCATTTCGGCAGCCAGGCCGGCGCACTGTGGGGCGAGCCGATCTTCCGCAAGGGCACGCTGCACTTCTTCCACAACACCCTGCAGCTCAAGGGCACCGCGGCCTGGGTGTTCCGCATCGCCACGACCGAGGAGAAGGTCGAGGCCTGGGGCAACGCCATCCACTTCGCCTCGACGATCAGCCAGAAGAGCATGCGCATGGACCGCGAGGTGGCCGCGGCCTGGACGGGCGGGGGCATCGTCAACCTGGGCCGCAACTGGATCAGCAGCGGCTGGCAGGACTCGGACATCTGGCACCCGGTGCGCGGACAGCTCAATGTGCTCGTGCCGCAGCTGGGCGACGCCACGCTGCCCTTCGACACCACCGCCTTCCGACCGGTGGCGGGCTCGACCCTGATCGACACCGTGCTGCGCAGCAGCGCCACCCCCGCCAGCGTGGTGGTGACGCACCAGCTCGACGCGTCCGGCCAGCCCCAGCTGCGCACCCGGACTGGCTCAGCCGATGATCTAGGCGCGGTCGAGCGCTGAACGGAAAAGGGGCGTGAATTCCGGCACAGTTGCAACCTCATGTAGGAGCCTGTACCGGCGCCGCCCCCCTCTGGCAAGGCCCTGGCGGGAGGGTGGCCGTCACCTGGAAATAATGAATTCTCGCCAGAATCAAGGCCCCGCCAGCAATGGTCGCGCCAAACAAGTCACGATAACCCTGATTATTGGCGGCCCACCCCTCAAGCCCAGGCCCCCGTGCACTCGACGAACCCGGGCCTGAGGGCCCATCGTCCCCTGTTCGCCGCGACTGTTACAGGCTCGGAAAATGCTTACCGGGCGCACCAGCCGCCCTTCTATCGTCCTCAGCCATGCCGCACCGGGCCATGTTCCGGCTGCGGCGCGACCGACGACGACAACGATCATGGAAACGGGCAGACGAGTGATGGACACGACACGAGCGCAGCGCCTGCGCATTCTCTGGGCGAGCACGGCACTGGCGCTGGGCGCCACCGCCCTGAGCGGATGCAGCTTCGACGAAGGCGTCGACTCGAGCAGCGACACGGCCACGGGCACGGGCACGGGCACCTCCACGGCGGTCGCCAGCCCGACCCCCACCCCGCCGAGCACGACGCTGGCGCTGGGCTCGTGCGTGGCCTCCGGCAAGGGCACCGACTACCCCGTCGGCCCGGGCCTGGCCTACACCGCGCTCGACCAGGTGCCCTGGGAGAGCCTGAAGGCGGGCGACACGGTGCGCATCCACTACTCGTCGACGCCGTACAAGGGCAAGTTCATGGTGGCAGCGCAGGGCACGCAGGACGCCCCGGTGCGCATCTGCGGCGTGCGCGGCCCCAACAACGAGCGCCCGATCATCGAGGGCAACGGCGCCACCACGCGCGCGGCGCTGCTCACGGCCTATGGCAACACCGCCGAGACGCAGGACATCCAGCAGACGCGCGGCGTCATCATGATCAAGGCGCTGGCCAGCGGCAGCTACACCGACTACCCGAACTGGATCCAGATCGACGGCCTGAACATCCGCGCCGCCCACCCGAACTACACCTTCACCGACGCCGCGGGCGCGACGAAGAGCTATGTGCAGTTCGGCGCCTGCGTGTGGATCGACCGCGGCCAGAACATCGTGATCGCCGACAACGAGATCAGCGACTGCCAGATGGCGCTGTACAGCCGCTCGACCGACGACGGCGACTACGCGGTCACCAAGAACATCCGCCTGGCCGGCAACTACCTCTGGGGCCACGGCATCTCCGGCAGCGACCGCGAGCACACCACATACACCGCCAGCGCCGGTCTGGTGATCGAGTTCAACCGCTACGGCCCGCTGCGATCCGGGGCGCTGGGCAACGCGATCAAGGACCGCTCGGCCGGGCTGGTGGTGCGCTACAACCGCGTCGAGGGCGGCGCACGCTCGATCGACATGGTCGAGGCCGAGGACTTCCCCGTCACGGCGCTGGCGCTGGCGTCCTACCGCAGCACCTTCGTCTACGGCAACCAGTTCAAGAAGAACGGCGACGACGGCAGCTTCTTCCACTACGGCGGCGACCATTTCGGCGCCACGGCGGGCGCCAACTGGGGCGAGTCGCAGTTCCGCCAGGGCACGCTCTACTTCTTCAACAACAGCGTCCACGGCACCGGCACCGGCGCGCGCATCTTCCAGATCTCGACGACGCTGGAGACGGTGGAGGCCTGGAACAACGTCTTCTGGTTCGATCCGACCGTGACGACGCTGAACATGCGCCAGGCCGAGAACGACTCGCTGGCCAGCGGCTACACGCCCGACGGCATCCTGAACCTGGGCGTCAACTGGATCCGCAGCGACTGGACCGACACCACGCAGTGGAAGACGCTGCAGGGCCAGCTCAACGGCACGGCCAACCTGATCACCGGCAGCAGCGCGCCCTTCGACACCAGCAGCTTCGTGCCGCTGGCCTCCAGCGCGATCATCGATGCCGGCCAGGCCAACCCGAGCGCCGCCAGCGCCTACACGGTGGGCTACCAGCTCGATGCCAGCTACGCGCCGGTGGCCCGCACGGTCAACGGCACACGCATCGACCTGGGCGCCGTCGAGCGCTGATCCTCCGGAGGGGCGTTCACAGCCCCTCGGCCGCCAGCATCTCGCGCACGCCGGCGAGCTGGCGGCGCGAGACCGCCAGCCATTCGTCGGTGGCGGCGATGCGCACCGCCCAGACCTCGGTCTCGCCGCCCAGCGCGCCGCCCCGCTCATCGAGCCAGCGCCGGCGCTCCAGCGCCGCCACCGCGCTGCACGCCACCAGCGCATTGCGGTGGATGCGCACGAAGCGGTGGCCCAGCCGCTCCTCCAGCTCGGCCAGCGGATCGTCCAGCAGCAGCGTGCGGTGCGCGGTGCGCAGCGTCACGTACTTCTGCTCGGCCTTGAGGTAGAGAACCTCCGACAGGGGCACGCGCAGCAGCTCGCCGCGCTCGTGCACCACGATCACCGGTGCGGCTGGCGGCAGCTCGGCCAGCGGCGCCGGCGCGGAGACCGGCGGCGCCGCGCCCCGGCGCTGCACCGCCCGCGCCAGCGCCTCCTGCAGGCGCAGCCGGCGCACCGGCTTGGTCAGGTAGTCGAGCGCCTCGACCTCGAAGGCGGCCAGCGCGTGCTCGGCATGCGCCGTCACGAAGATCACGCGCGGCGGGCGTGGCATCGCGCGCAGCCGCGCGGCCAGCGCCAGCCCGTCCATGCCAGGCATGCGGATGTCGAGCAGCACCACATCGGCCGCATGCAGCGTGAGCCACTGCAGCGCCGCCGCCGCGGTCGCGGCCTCGCCCACGACCACGGCGGGCGGATCGATGCAGTCGGCCAGGAGCGTGCGCAGCCGCAGCCGCGACAGCTCCTCGTCGTCGACCAGCAGCACCCTCAGTGCAGGTGTCGGTTCCATCCCTCGTCCTGTGACCTCTCTCGTCAATCCGGCAGCGCGATGGCGATGCGCACCCGGAATCGCCCGCCCTCGATCACGCCCGCCTCGAACCGCGCGCCCAGGTCGTGCAGCAGCAGCAGCCGCTCGCGCACGTTGTGCAGCGCCATGCCATGCCCGCGGCGCGCTCGCCCCTCGCTCAGCGGATTGGTCACCGTCAGCAGCGCCACGCCACGCCGCACGCCGGTGCGGATGACAATCTCGCCGCCCTCGGCCGAGGGCTCGATGCCGTGCTTGACCGCGTTCTCCACCAGCGGCTGCAGCATCAGCGCCGGCACCCGCGCCCGCGCCGCCTCGGCCTCCAGCTGCCAGCGCACCGTCAGCCGCGCGCCGAAGCGCACCTGCTCGATGGCCAGGTAGCGCTGCGCCAGCTCGATCTCCTGGCCGAGCGTGACGGGCGCATCGGCGCTGGCCAGCGCGGCGCGGAACAGCTCAGACAAGTCCTCCAGCACCGCCTCGGCGCGCACCGGGTCGATCTGCACCAGCGTGATCGCGCTGTTGAGCGCGTTGAACAGGAAATGCGGCCGGATGCGCGACTGCAGCTCGGCCAGCCGGGCCTGGGTGCCGGCGGGCAGATTCAGGCGCTCGCGCAGACACAGCACCTGCCAGACCGCCACCGCCAGCGCCGCGCCGCTGAGCGCCGCCGCCAGCGCCGCCAGCGGCCCGGCCGCGCCCTGATCGAGCCAGCGCAGCTCCAGCCAGCCGCCCGATGCGCACAACGCACCCAGGCCGCCCATCAGCGTGGCCGCCCCCCACGGAGGCAGCCGCGCCAGCCGGGCCCGCAGGGCGCAGCCCGCCAGCAGCCACACCAGCGTGGCCGGCAAGGCCGCCGCCACCAGCACCGACAGGTCGGCCAGCAGCTGCGGCAGCGAGCCGCCGTGCACGCCCCGACCCAGCGCGAGCACGCCATGCACGAACAGCACGGTGCGCAGCACCAGCCCGCCCTGGCACAGCACCGGCACGGAACGGGGCGGCGGGCTGACGGTTTCGCCGGCTGCGGCAGGTGACGGGGACGGACTCACGGGCGCGCGCTCTCTACAATCTGCGCCATTGTCGCCCGACGGGTCTGCTTGCGCGGACCGGCCGGGCGTTTGTGCCACTTCCGGCCGACCCCGGCCGACCTCCCGACTGCCCCTCCGATGAGCCATCCCGCCTCCGACAACCAGCTCGACAAGAAGGCCCAGGCCTGGTCCGCCCTGTTCTCCGAACCGATGAGCGAGCTGGTCAAGCGCTACACCTCCAGCGTCTTCTTCGACAAGCGCCTGTGGCGCGCCGACATCGCCGGCAGCCTGGCGCACGCCGAGATGCTGGCCGCGCAGGGCATCATCGGCGCGGCCGACCTGGCCGACATCGAGCGCGGCATGGCGCAGATCCGTGCCGAGATCGAGGCCGGCCAGTTCGAGTGGAAGCTCGACCTGGAAGACGTGCACCTGAACATCGAGGCGCGCCTGACCACGCTGGTGGGCGACGCGGGCAAGCGCCTGCACACCGGCCGCAGCCGCAACGACCAGGTCGCCACCGACGTGCGCCTGTGGCTGCGCGACGAGATCGACGCCACCGCGGTGCTGCTGGCCGACATGCAGCGCGCCCTGGTCTCGGTCGCCGAGAAGAACGTCGACACCATCCTCCCCGGCTTCACCCACCTGCAGGTGGCGCAGCCGGTGAGCTTCGCGCACCACCTGCTGGCCTATGTCGAGATGTTCGCCCGCGACGCCGAGCGCCTGGCCGATCTGCGCCGCCGCGTGAACCGCCTGCCGCTGGGCTCGGCCGCGCTGGCCGGCACCAGCTATCCGCTCGACCGCGAGCGCGTGGCGCGCACGCTGGGCTTCGAGGGCGTGTGCCAGAACAGCCTGGACGCCGTCTCCGACCGCGACTTCGCCATCGAATACACCGCGTTTGCCTCGCTGGTGATGATCCACGTCTCGCGCTTGGCCGAGGAGATCGTGGTCTGGATGAGCCAGAACTTCGGCTTCATCAACCTCTCGGACCGCTACTGCACCGGCTCGAGCATCATGCCGCAGAAGCGCAACCCGGACGTGGCGGAACTCGCGCGCGGCAAGTCGGGCCGCGTCATCGGCCACCTGATGGGCCTGATCACGCTGATGAAGGGCCAGCCGCTGGCCTACAACAAGGACAACCAGGAAGACAAGGAGCCGCTGTTCGACACGGTGGACACCGTCAACGACACGCTGCG
>JAUPTP010000073.1 GCA_030918015.1 Pseudomonadota bacterium | reverse complement strand
ATCGAGACCGGGCCGCGCTCGTCGATCGGGCTGCCCAGCACGTCCATGATGCGGCCCAGCGTGGCCGGGCCGACCGGCACGGTGATCGGAGCACCGGTGTTCTTCACCTCGATGCCGCGACGCAGACCGTCCGACGAGCCCAGCGCGATGGTGCGCACCACGCCGTCACCCAGCTGCTGCTGCACTTCCAGCGTCAGCGCGCTGCCTTCGAGTTTCAGCGCGTCGTAGATCTTCGGCATCTGGTTGCGCGGGAACTCCACGTCCACCACGGCGCCGATGCACTGAACGATCTTGCCCACTGCTTGAGTAGTCGCCATTTTTCGTTCCTTCAATCTTGATTCGTTGCGTCTGTCGCCCGGACCCGCGTCAGCCACCCAGGGCCGCGGCGCCGCCGACGATTTCGGACAGTTCCTTGGTGATGCCGGCCTGGCGGGTCTTGTTGTAGACCAGCTTGAGGTCGGCGATCAGCGTGCCCGCGTTGTCGGTGGCGGCCTTCATGGCCACCATGCGCGCCGACTGCTCGGACGCCATGTTCTCTGCGACGGCCTGGTAGACCAGGGCCTCGGCGTAGCGCACCATCAGGTCATCAATGACCGACTTGGCGTCCGGCTCGTACAGGTAGTCCCAGCCGTGGGCCTGCTTTTCGGCCTCGGACTGCGACAGGCGATCGGACGACAACGGCAGGAGCTGCTCGACGCGAGGCTCCTGCTTCATCGTGTTGATGAAGTTGGTGTAGCAGAGATAGACCGCGTCGAGCTTGCCCTCGGCGTACTGGTCCAGCAGGATCTTGACCGGGCCGATCAGCTTCTCGAGGTGGGGCACGTCGCCGAGCTGAGTCGCCTGAGCGACCACCTTGGCACCGACCCGGTTCAGGAAGCTGAGACCCTTGTTGCCGATCGCGACAGCCTGGACCTTGGTACCGGCCGCCTCGAGCTCGCGCATCTTGTTGGTGACCACGCGCAGCACGTTGGTGTTCAGACCGCCGCACAGACCCTTGTCGGTCGCGACGACGATCAGGCCCACCTGACCCGTGCCACTGTTCTTCACCACGAACGGATGCTTGTACTCGGGCGTCGCCTGCGACAGGTTGGCCGTGATGATGCGGATCTTGTCCGCGTACGGACGAGCCGAACGCATGCGATCCTGCGCCTTGCGCATCTTGGACGCGGCGACCATCTCCATGGCCTTGGTGATCTTCTTCGTGTTTTCGAAGCTCTTGATCTTGCCGCGAATTTCCTTGCCTGCCGCCATGACGCTGCTCCCGGTTTAGGCGAAGGACTTCTTGAACGCGGCGATCGCAGCGCTCAGGGCCGCTTCCGCGTCCTTGTCCAGGGCCTTCTTCTCTTCGAGCGTCTTCAGCAGCGCGGCGTGGCTGGTCTTCAGGAACTGGTGCATGCCAGCTTCGAAGGCCAGGACCTTCTTGACATCCACGTCGTCCAGGAAGCCCTTGTTCACGGCGAACAGCGTCGCGGCCATCAGGCTGATGGACTGCGGCGAGTACTGAGCCTGCTTGAGCAGCTCGGTCACGCGCGCACCGCGGTCGAGCTGACGCTTGGTCGCGGCATCCAGATCCGAGGCGAACTGCGCGAACGCGGCCAGTTCACGGTACTGCGCCAGGTCGGTACGGATACCGCCGGACAGGCCCTTGATCAGCTTGGTCTGGGCGGCGCCACCGACGCGCGACACCGAGATACCGGCGTTGATCGCGGGGCGGATGCCGGCGTTGAACAGGCTGGTTTCCAGGAAGATCTGACCGTCGGTGATCGAGATCACGTTGGTCGGAACGAAGGCGGAGACGTCACCGGCCTGGGTCTCGATCACGGGCAGCGCGGTCAGCGAACCGGTCTTGCCCTTGACTTCGCCCTTGGTGAAGGCTTCCACGTAGTCGGCGTTGACGCGGGCTGCGCGTTCGAGCAGACGGCTGTGGAGATAGAACACGTCGCCGGGGAAGGCTTCGCGGCCCGGCGGGCGGCGCAGCAGCAGCGAGACCTGGCGGTAGGCCACGGCCTGCTTGGACAGATCGTCATAGACGATCAGCGCGTCCTGGCCGCGGTCGCGGAAGTACTCGCCCATCGTGCAGCCGGTGTAGGCCGACAGGTACTGCATGGCGGCCGACTCGGAGGCCGATGCAGCGACGACGATGGTGTAGTCCATCGCGCCGTTCTGTTCCAGAGCGCGCACCACGTTCTTGATCGACGAAGCCTTCTGGCCGATCGCGACGTAGACGCAGGTCATGTTCTGACCCTTCTGGTTGATGATCGCGTCGATCGCCACGGCGGTCTTGCCGGTCTGGCGGTCGCCGATGATCAGCTCGCGCTGGCCACGGCCGATCGGCACCATCGCGTCGATCGACTTCAGGCCGGTCTGGACCGGCTGGTCCACCGACTTCCGTGCGATCACGCCCGGGGCGACCTTCTCGACGACGTCGGTCAGCTTCGCGTTGATCGGACCCTTGCCGTCGATCGGCTGGCCCAGCGCGTTGACGACGCGGCCCATCAGCTCGGGGCCGACCGGCACTTCCAGAATGCGGCCGGTGCACTTGACCGTGTCGCCTTCGGAAATGGTCTCGTACTCGCCCAGGATCACGGCGCCGACGGAGTCACGCTCCAGGTTCAGCGCCAGACCCAGGACGCCGCCCGGGAACTCGAGCATTTCGCCCTGCATCACGTCGCTCAGGCCGTGGACTCGGACGATACCGTCCGTCACCGAAACCACGGTGCCCTGATTGCGGATGTCGGCGGCGGCGCCAAGGCCGTCGATGCGGCTCTTGATCAGTTCAGAAATTTCTGCGGGATTCAATTGCATAGCTTGCTCCCAGTCCAGCCGATCCGACGCGCCGCCAGGGTATGCGCGGCACGCGGGTCGACCAGAGGATGGATTCGATTCAAGCGCTCAGCGCCACCTTCATGCGTTCGAGTCGGGCCTTGACGGAGGTGTCGAGCACCTCGTCGCCCACCACCACGCGGATGCCACCGATCAGCTCCGGCTCCAGCTCGACACGGGCCGACAGCTTGCGCGCGAAGCGCTTCTCCAGGCTTGCCACGACCTCGGCGAGCGACTCGCCTTCGATCGGGTAGGGACTGTAGATCACGGCATCGGACACGCCGGAGGCGGCGTTGACCAAGGCATGGAACTGCTCGGCGATGGCGGGAAGCGCCACGAGACGACCGTTGTCGATGACGGTGCGCAGGAAGTTCTGCACGCCGCCCTCGAGCGGCATGCCCACGACGCTGCTGATCAGGTCGAAGACCTGGGCACTGGTCACCTTCGGGTTGTCGGCGAACTGGCGCAGCTGCTCGTCAGAAGCAACCGCGCTCAGCGCGGCGACCTGGCGGCTCCAAGCCGCCACGTCACCCTTCGAGGCAACCTGGTACAGGGCTTCGGCGTAGGGACGTGCGATGGTAGTGAGCTCGGCCATGTCACAGCTCCGTCTTCAGGCGGGTCAGCAGCTCGGCGTGGACGCCGGCATTGACTTCGCGCTTGAGGATCTGCTCGGCGCCCTTGACGGCCAGCGCGGCGACCTGCGAACGCAGGGTCTCGCGCGCCTGGATCGACTGCTGCTCGGCTTCGGCCTTGGCAGCGGCGACGATCTTGGCACCTTCGTCTTCGGCGCGGCGCTTGGCCTCGTCGACGATGGCCTGGGCACGCTTCTCAGCGTCGGCCAGCAGCTTGGCGGTCTCGTTGCGCGATTGGACGAGCTGTTCCTCGACGCGCTTGTTGGCGCTCTGGAGTTCCAGCTTGGCCTTGTCGGCCGCAGCCAGACCGTCCGCGACCTTCTTGGCGCGGTCATCGAGCGCCTTCGTGATCGGCGGCCACACGAACTTCATCGTGAACCACCAGAGGATCGCGAAGACCACGATCTGCGCCAACAGTGTTGCGTTCAGATTCACGGCTTCGACCTTTCTCGTGTAAGTCGTTTAGGGGAACAGGGAACGACGAGAAAGACCGATTACTTCAGGACGAACGGGTTCGCGAAGGCGAACAGCATCGCGATACCGACGCCGATCAGGAAGGCCGCGTCGATCAGACCGGCCAGCAGGAACATCTTGGTCTGCAGTTCGTTCATCAGCTCCGGCTGGCGGGCCGAGGCTTCGAGGTACTTGCCACCCATCAGGGCGATACCGATACAAGCACCGATGGCGCCCAGACCGATGATGATGCCGCAAGCCAGAGCGACGAGACCGAGGATGTTTTCCATGATTGCTCCTAAGAGAGGTTGTTGACGGACGGAAGGGAAAGGGAAACCGGGGTTCAGGCGCGACTCCGGCCTCACCGGCCTTTTCAGGCCGGCGTGACTGTGACAGATTTCGCGCGGAAGATCGATGCCGATCGGCATCGATCCGAGTGCTTCAGGACCAGATCAGTGCTTGTCGTGCGCCTGGCCGACGTACACCAGGGTCAGCATCATGAAGATGAAGGCCTGCAGCGTGATGATCAGGATGTGGAAGATGGCCCAGGCGGTGCCGGCGATGATGTTGCCGACCCACAGCGCGATGCCGCCGAAGGAGCCGAAGCCCACCGCGCCCATCAGCGCGATCAGCATGAACACCAGCTCGCCGGCGAACATGTTGCCGAACAGCCGCATGCCGTGCGAGATCGTCTTGGCGGCGAACTCGATCATCTGCAGCGTGAAGTTGATCGGGGCCAGCAGGATCGCGGCCGGACCATGCGCATGGAACGGGGCCGAGAACAGCTCGGCGACCCAGCCGCCCAGGCCCTTGATCTTGATGCTGTAGTACAGGCAGGCCAGCAGCACGGTGACCGACATGCCCAGCGTGACCGACAGGTCGGCGGTCGGCACGACGCGCAGGTAGGCATGGTGCGGGTCATGGCCCATCGCGCTGTAGACGCCGGCCCACAGCTTGGGCAGCAGGTCCAGCGGCAGCAGGTCCATCGCGTTCATCAGGAAGATCCAGACGAAGGCGGTCAGCGCCAGCGGGGCGACGGCCTTGCGCGACTCGGCGTTGTGCACGATGCCCTTGGCCTGGGTGTCGACCATCTCGACCAGGAACTCGACGGCAGCCTGCATGCGGCCCGGCACGCCCGAGGTGACACGGCGCGCGACGCTCCACAGCAGGAAGCTGCCGACCACGCCCAGCAGGATCGAGAAGAACAGCGAGTCCAGCTTCAGCACCGGATCGCTCGTCGAGAAGTCGGCAATGCCGGTCTGGACGCGGTTGGTCAGGTGGGTCAGGTGGTGGGAGATGTACTCACCCGCGGTCGGGCCATGCGCAGCGGCGTGTTCTTCGGCAGCCATCGTCTTTTCTCGAACGGTTGTCTTTTCAGGACCGATTGGTTGTCACCCGACCCTGCCAGAGCAGGGCCAGCCAGTTCATCTTCATGCACACGATCATCGTGACCAGCAGCGCCGGCCAGCTCAGATCGGGCACGACCAGCACCGCGGCAGCCAGCATGGCCACCGAGATCCCGATCTTCAGGAACTCCCAGAACATGAAGTTGAACGCAGCCGCATTCGCCTTCACCTCCGGCAGCCGGTTCATCCGGGTCATGCCTCGCGCAAGAAGCGCGGTCGGCACCACCACGGTGGCCGCGCCATACAGCGCCGACCAGACCGCCTCCCGCCCGGCGATGACCAGCCCGAACAGCACCGTCATCACCACGCCTGCCGCGGCTTGCGCCACCACCACCCGCCACGGAGAGATCTGCGGGAGACGGCTTCGAAGGGCTTGCGCCTCTTCTCTTGTCAGGCTCTTGAAATCTTCTTCGCCGTCCTCAGCTGATGGGTCATCGAGGTCGACTTGCTCCCGGGTCGTCCCGGTTGCGTCTGTCTTCACGGTGTTCATCGGCGTGCTCGGCAAAACCATCGAATTATACGTGGAAACCCCGACAGATCAGAGGTTTCAACAGCGTTTCAACGCATCACGCGCACACCGCCCAGGAAGCGTGCACGACATACAACAGTGCGCCGCAACTGTGCATGTCTTCACGGGTTGACCACACTTGACGTTGTTCAGCCGTGATGATGCGCATGACTCATGACATGCCGCTTGCATGAATGGCACCGTCCTGGTGCCATTGCGGCTCACGCCAGCGCGAACTGGGCCGGCAGGCCCGGCACATCGACCTCCAGCGCCAGCACGCATCCGGCCAGCGGCTGGCGAGCCAGCTCTTCGGCCGGGCGGTTCTCCCGTGCCGTGGTGATGTAGAGGGTGCGCAGGTCGGCGCCGCCGAAGCAGGGCATCGTCGGACAGCGCACCGGCAGGCGGATCTCCCGCAGCACCTCGCCCGTCGGCGACAGCCTCAGCACCCGCTGGCCTTCGAACATCGCCACCCAGTAGCAGCCCTCGGCGTCGACCGCCGCGCCATCCGGCCGGCCGCCGTACTGATCCAGATCCATGCCGGCCTGCTTGACGGGGAAGGAAGCGAACACGCGTCGGTTCGACACGCCGCCCTCCTGCGCATCGACGTCCAGCACCCGGATGGTGTGCGACGTCGTGTCGGTCCAGTACATCGTGCGGCCGTCCGGGCTCCAGCCCAGTCCGTTGGAGACGGTCACGCCGTCGGCCACGCGCTGCAGCTCGCCGCGCGACCAGCAGTACAGCGCCGCCAGCGCCGGACTGCGCGGCTCGTAGATCGTGCCGACCCAGAAGCGGCCCAGCGCATCGCTCTTGCCGTCGTTGAAGCGCTCCTTCGCGGGATCGTAGGGCGGCTCGGCCAGCAGCGTGCGCTCGCCGGTGACCATGTCGAAGCGCCACAGGCCGTCGCGCATCGCCAGCAGCAGGCCACCGCCGAGCAGCGGCGCCAGGCTGGCAGGCTCGACGGGGAAGTCCCAGGCCTGGCGCACGCCGGACGCCGGATCGAGCCGGTGCACCCTCTTGCCGGGGATGTCGCACCAGTAGAGCACCTGCTCCTGCGGATGCCACATCGGGGATTCGCCCAGCAGGCAGGGGTCGCTGACGGCACGGATCGGGGTGGCATCCATCGGTCGGGGTCTCCGGAAAGGCAGGGAACGGGGAAAGGTGCGGACAATGAGCCCGCGATCCTAGCGCCGTACCGGCCTGTAACGCACGGCCGCGGGCGGCAAAGCGCGCCGCTCAGTAGCGGCTGCCCGCATCGAGGTCGACGCGCAGGTAATGCGCCCCGGGCACCGGATTGAAGTAATAGGGCGGCACCTCGACGAAGCCCAGCGAGGCGTAGAGCTCGCGCGCGGCCTCCATGTCGTCGAGCGTGTCGAGCAGCATCGACGAGTAGCCCGACTGCCGGCCCGCCTCGATCAAGGCCTCGGCCAGAAGGCGGCCCAGGCCGAAGCGCCGGAAGGGCCGGCGCACGAACAGGCGCTTCATCTCGCAGGCATTCGGGTCATCGGCCTCGGGCAGCGGGAGCAGCGCTCCGCAGCCGGCCACCTCGCCGTCGACCAGCGCCAGCAGCAGCGTGCCGTGCGGGGGCGCATAGACCCCGGGCAGCGTCGCCAGCTCGGCATCGAAGTCCTGGAAACCCAGGTCGATGGCCAGGCTGGCCGCGTAGTCGCGGAAGATCTCGCGGGTGGACTCGATCAGCGCCGGGGTGTCCGCGACGACGAGCCGGATCTCGGGCAGGTCCATGGCCGTGCAGTCTAGCCGCCCTGCGCGCCCACCCACGCCGCCAGCGCGACACAGGCGCCCGCCAGCACCAGCGCCAGCGCGCGCGCGCGAACATCGTCACGCGAGGCCGGAGCCACCACGCTCAGCAGCTTGTCGCCCGAGAGCATCGGGCGCACCAGATCGTTGCCCCGCATGCGATAGAAGGCGATCGCCCCCAGGTGCAGACCGATCATGCCCAGCAGCAGCCATTGACCCCAGGTGCGGTGCCAGGACGTGGCGGCCAGCGCCAGGTCCGATCCGACCCACGCATAGAGCGGGCCGGTGAAGGCGATCTCGTCATCGCTGATCAGCCCGGTGGCCAGCTGCGCGCCCACCAGCGCCAGCAGCGCCAGCGCGGCCAGGCCGCCCGTGGGGCTGTGACCGACCTCCAGCAGCTCGCCCGGCCGGGGCTGGCCGCGCAGATACCGCCCCAGGGCGCCCGGGCTCGGCACCAGGCGCGACCAGCGCGACCAGTGTCCGCCCACCAGCCCCCAGACCAGCCGGAACGCCAGCAGCGCCAGCACGAGCAGCCCCAGCCGGGCGTGCCAGAGCATCGCGTTGCCGCCGATCTTGGCCGACACCACCGCG
>JAUPTP010000072.1 GCA_030918015.1 Pseudomonadota bacterium | reverse complement strand
GGTGGTGCGACGGGCGGCAGCGGCGGCAGGACCGGCACCGGGGTCGGGGCGGGGGGCGGCGCGCTCACCGGCGGCAGCGTGATCACCGGCGGCAGCGTGCCCGGCAGCGGCGAGGGCGCCGGGCTCGGCCAGGGCGACGGGGCGGGTCGCTGGTCGCTGGGCAGCGTCGTGCAGGCGGCCAGCGTGGCCATCAGGGGAGCGAGCGCGGCAAGGCGCAGGACGGACGATCTCATGGGCGGCGATTATCGGTCGCCATGCCGGAAGGGATTGCGCTCGCGCAGCTCGCCCACATAGGCCTCGACTCCGGCGCTTTCCTGGGCCAGGAAGCGCGCCACCGCATCGGCGAAGCCGGGGTGGCGCAGCCAGTGCGCCGAGGTCGTCGTCACCGGCAGCAGGCCGCGCGCCATCTTGTGCTCGCCCTGGGCGCCGCCCTCGAAGCGCAGGAAGCGCTCGCGCACGCACCAGTCCAGCGGCTCGTGATAGCAGGCGGCGAAGTGCAGATGCGCCACCGGCTCGGTGCAGCCCCAGTAGCGCCCCCAGGCCACCCGCCGCTCGGCATCGATCGCCACCAGCGAGGCGGCCACCCGCTCGGGCCCGCGCCGGGCGACGAACATCAGCCAGTGCTCGGGCATCGCGCGCGCCATCTCGGCCCAGAAGGCGCGACTCAGATAGGGCGTCGAGCGGTGCTCGCGGTAGGTGTTGTCGTAGCAGCGGGCGAAGAAGTCCCAGTCGGCCTCGGTGATCTCGGCGCCGCGCCGCAGGTCGAAGGTGATGCCGGCCTCGCGCACATAGCGGCGTTCCTGCGCGATCTTCTTGCGCTTGTCGCGCGAGAGGTGGGCGAGGAAATCGGCGAAGTCGGCATAGGGCTCGGGCTGGCGGTTGGTCCAGTGGAACTGCACGCCCTCGCGCAGCAGCCAGCCCTGGGCGGTGGCCGCCGCCCGGTCGGCCTCGTCCAGGAAGAGCAGGTGGGCGGAGGACAGCCCCCGATCACGCGCGAAGGCCTCGATGGCGGCCAGCAGCGCCGCGCGTGCCGCCGCGTCGCGCGCCAGCAGCCGCGAGCCCGGCACCGGCGTGAAGGGCACCGCGCCCAGCAGCTTGGGGTAGTAGCGCTGGCCGGCGCGCTCCCAGGCGTCGGCCCAGGCCCAGTCGAAGACATATTCGCCGTAGGAATGGCTCTTCAGGTAGAGCGCCGCGCCGGCGCGCAGCACGCCTGCATCGTTCTCGTCGGCCAGCGTCATGAAGACCGGCTGCCAGCCGGTGGCGGCGCAGGCGCTGCCGCTGGCGTGCAGCGCCGCCAGGAAGGCGTGGCGCAGGAAGGGCGTCGGCGCCGGCGAGGCCGCCAGCAGCGCGTCCCAGGCCCGGGCGTCGATTCGGCACGGATCGTCGTGAATCTGCAGGGAAAGGCGCGGTGTCGCTGCGGTGGAGGCGTCCATCGCGACGATGTTCGCACGGTGCGCGCAATCGCTGCGGCTACAGTCGGGCATTTCCTCGTGAACCTCTCTGCCATCGGAGTCTCCAGCCTTGAATCCCCGGGAGCCGTTTCTCAATCTCTACAGCCACGGCTTCGCGCGCGTGGCCGTCGCGGTGCCGGTGTGCCGCGTGGCCGATCCGGCCTTCAACGCGGGCGAGACGCTGCGCCTGCACCGCGAGGCCGCGCGCCAGGGCGCGGTGCTGGTGGCTTTCCCCGAGCTGGGCCTGTCGGCCTACAGCTGCGAGGACCTGTTCCACCAGCGCGCGCTGCTGCAGGGCTGCGAGGCCGCGCTGGCCGAGGTGGTCGAGGCCTCGCGCGGCGTGGGCGCGGTGGCGGTGGTGGGGCTGCCGCTGCAGGTCGACGGCGCCCTCTACAACGTGGCGGCGGTGGTGTTCGACGGCCGGCTGCTGGGCGTGGTGCCGAAGTCCTACCTGCCCAACTACGCCGAGTTCTACGAGGCGCGCCAGTTCAGCCCCGGCGGCCAGGCGCTGGCCACCGAGGTGACGCTGTGCGGCCAGACCGTGCCCTTCGGCGCGCAGCTGCTGTTCGCGGCGCAGACCGGCCTGGCGTACGCGCCGCTGACCTTCGCCGTCGAGATTTGCGAGGACGTCTGGGTGCCGATTCCGCCCTCGTCCTTCGCGGCGCTGGCCGGCGCGACCGTGCTGGTCAACCTCTCGGCCTCGAACCTGACGGTGGGCAAGGCCGACTACCGCCACGCGCTGGTGTCGCAGCAGTCGGCGCGCTGTCTGGCGGCCTACCTCTACAGCTCGGCCGGCCCGGGCGAGTCGACCACCGACCTGGCCTGGGACGGCCAGGCGCTGATCTGCGAGAACGGCGCGCTGCTGGCCGAGTCCGAGCGCTTCCGCGCGGACGCGCAGCTGGTCTGCGCCGATGTCGACCTGGAGAAGCTCGCGCGCGAGCGCCTGCGCCAGACCAGCTTCTCCGCCAGCGTCGCGCGCCACCGCGGCGAGCTGGCCGCCTGGCGCACGGTGCGCTTCGCGCTGCGTCGGCCCGATGAGAAGGTGCTGCCGCTGCAGCGCGTCTTCGACCGCTTCCCCTACGTGCCGTCGAATCCGCAGGTGCTCGATGCGCGCTGCGAGGAGATCTACCAGATCCAGGTCGGCGCGCTGGCCCAGCGGCTGAAGTCCTCCGGGCTGCAGAAGCTGGTGATCGGCGTCTCCGGCGGGCTGGACTCGACGCATGCGCTGCTGGTGTGCGCGCGCACGATGGACCGGCTGGGGCTGCCGCGCTCGAACATCCTGGCCTACACGATGCCGGGCTTCGCCACCAGCCTGCGCACGCTCGACCAGGCCATGCGCCTGATGGAGGTGCTGGGCTGCGGCGGCGGCATGATCGACATCCGCCCCAGCTGCGAGCAGATGCTGCGCGACCTGGAGCACCCGTACGCCAGCGGCCAGCCGGTCTACGACGTCACCTTCGAGAACGTGCAGGCCGGCGAGCGCACCAGCCACCTGTTCCGCCTGGCCAACCACCACGGCGCGATGGTGGTGGGCACCGGCGACCTCAGCGAGCTGGCGCTGGGCTGGTGCACCTACGGCGTGGGCGACCACATGTCGCACTACAACGTCAACGCCAGCGTGCCCAAGACGCTGATCCAGCACCTGGTGCGCTGGGTGGCGGCGCGCGGCGAGTTCGGCGAGGGCTGCCGGCGCGCGCTGATCGACGTCGTCGAGACCGAGATCAGCCCGGAGCTGGTGCCCGGCGACGCCTCCGGCCAGCCGCAGCAGTCCAGCGAGGCCAGCGTCGGCCCCTACGAGCTGCAGGACTTCCACCTCTACCACACGCTGCGCTCGGGCTTCGCGCCGTCGAAGGTGGCGTTCCTGGCGCTGCACACCTGGGGCGATGCGGCCTCGGGGCGCTGGCCCGCGGGCGTGCCGACCCGCAACGCCTACACGCTGGCGCAGATCCGCGGTCATCTGCGCACCTTCCTGTGGCGTTTCTTCAAGACCAGCCAGTTCAAGCGCAGCTGCGTGCCCAACTCGCCCAAGGTGGGCTCGGGGGGCTCGCTGTCGCCGCGCGGGGACTGGCGCGCCCCCAGCGACTCGGAAGCCACCGTCTGGCTGGGTGATCTGGAGCGCATTCCCGAGCACTGAGCCGCGGATCGGCACAATGCGGCTCCCCATCCGAGCGAGTCCGCATGAGCCGTCCTCTTCCGCTTCCGTTCACCGTCTCCGTGACCGCGCTGGCCGGCGCGCTGCTGCTGGCGGGGTGCGCCACGCCGGCGGCCGTGTCCCCGGAGCGGGCGCCGGCGGCCGCATCTGCGACCCCGGTGCCGGGGGGAGGCGGCGCCACGCCGGTGCCTGTCGCCGCACTGCCGCCCTTCGATCAGATCGTGCGCGATGCGCGCCGCATCGACGGCCTGATCCCGGTCTGGAAGAAGGACGACAAGCTCTGGCTCGAGCTGTCCGAGACACATTTCGATGTGCCGTTCTTCCTGTCGCCGAAGATCGCCTCGGGCATCGGCGAGGGCGGCGTGCTCGGCGGCCTGATGGGCGGGCGCACCGGTGCCGGCGGCGCCAAGTGGGTCGAGTTCGTCAAGGTCTACAACCAGGTCCGGCTGATCGCGCGCAATGCCGAACATGTGGCCCAGGCGGGCACGCCGCAGGCCCGGGCGGTGTCGGCGGCCTTCTCGCCGAGCCTGCTGGCCAGCGCAGCCGTGCTCAGCCAGCCGCATCCGGAGCGCCGCTCGGTGCTGGTCGATGCCTCGGCGCTGTTCCTGACCGACCTCATGGGCCTGGGCGCCCATCTGCAGCGCACCTACCGGCAGGGCTACGCGCTGGATGGGCGCCACAGCGGCATCACCGGCGTGCGCGGCACCTCCGAGCTGCTGGCCGTGACGGTGCAGAGCCATTTCGCCACCGCGGCACTGGGCGCGGCCCCGTCCGGCCCGCTCGCCGGCGTCGCGCCTTCCGTGCCCGCCACGCTGCCTGACGCGCGCAGCCTGTTCATCCGCCAGCACTACTCGCTCACCCGGCTGCCCGCCGAGCCGATGCGTGCCCGCGCGGCCGACGCGCGCCTGGGCCACTTCGTCACCCGGGTGAGCGACTTCGGCGACGAGCGCGCCCGCAGCCCGCGGCGCTACTTCGTCAACCGCTGGCGTCTCGAGAAGAAGGACCCGGCCGCCGCGCTGTCCGAGCCGGTGCGCCCGATCGTCTACTGGATCGACCGCAGCGTGCCCGAGCGCTACCGCGAGCCGATCCGCGCCGGCATCCTCGAGTGGAACCGCGCCTTCGAGGCGATCGGCTTCAAGGACGCGATCGTCGCGAAGATCCAGCCCGAGGACGCCGACTTCGACACGCTGGAGACCGGCCTGGCCTCGGTGCGCTGGATGACCAACGCCACGGCGATGTTCGGCGCGGTCGGCCCCAGCCATGTCGACCCGCGCAGCGGCGAGATCCTGGACGCCGACATCGCCATCGAGAGCCTGAGCTCGCGTGCGCAGCGCACGCTGCGCAGCCAGGTGCTGGCCGCGCCGGCCCGCACCGAGGCGCCGGCCTCCGTCTTTGCCCGGCCGGTGGACCTGGGCGAGCTGGCGCTGTGCCAGCACGCCGATCTGGCCGCCGAGCAGCTGGGCTATGCGCTCGACGTGCTGGCCCTGCGCGACGGCCTGGACCCGGACGGCCCCGAGGCCGAGGCCTTTGTCGCGGCCTACCTGAAGGACGTGACCATGCACGAGGTCGGCCACACGCTGGGCCTGCGCCACAACTTCCGCGCCTCCACCGTGCTCGACGAGGAGCAGCTGGCCGACCCGGAGTACACCCGCACGCATGCGCTGACCGGCTCGGTGATGGAGTACGCCGCGATCAACCTGCCCGCGCGTGGCCAGCCCGCGGCCGCGCCGTTCCAGACCACGCTGGGGCCCTACGATTTCTGGGCCATCGACTACGCCTACCGGCCGCTCGCGCCGGCCGAGGAGCCGGCCGCGCTGGCTGGGATCGCCGCGCGCAGCGCCGAGTCGGCGCTGGCCTTCGGCACCGACGAGGATGTCTTCCTGGGCCTGGACCCCGAGACGCTGCAGGGCGACCTGGGGCGCGATCCGGTGGCCTTCGCGCGCAAGCGCCTGGGCATCGCGCGGGACCTGATCACCCGGCTGGAGGCCCGGCCGCTGCAGGCGGGCGAGGACTATGCCCGGCTGCGCCGCGTGGTCGGCTTCGCGCTGCGGGATGTGGGCCGCGCGGCCGTGGTGCTGCTGCGGCAGGTCGGGGGGCTGCGCACGCTGCGCGATGCGCCCGGCTCGGGCCGCGACCCGCTGCAGCCGCTGCCGCGCGCCGAGCAGCTGCGCGCGCTCGAGCTGCTGCTCGGCGAGCTGCTGTCGCCCCACGCGCTGGAGGTGTCGCCGGCGCTGCAGCGGCGCCTGGCCCCCGACTTCCTCGAGCGCAGCGACGCCCTGTTCGCGGGCGGGGCCGCGGTGGTCACCGATTTCAATCCGGTCGAGCAGCTCGCCGCGATGCAGGAGCAGGTGCTGGGCGAGCTGATGAGCGAGGGCGTGGGCAACCGGCTGCTGGACGGGGCGACCCGCGCGGAGGCGACCCGTGGCAGCCTCACGCTCCAGGACATGCAGTCGCGCCTGGGCGCCGCGGTGTGGGCGGATCTCGTGCCCGGCGCCGCGATCGAGCCCGCGCGCCGCGCCCTGCAGCGCACCCATGTCACGCTGCTGATCCAGTGGCTGATGGCGCCGGCCACGACCGGTCCGGCCGAACTGCGCCTGCAGATGCAGCAGCAGGCGCGGGCCGTGCTGGCACGTCTGGACAAGGTACGTTACAGTTCCTTGCCGTCCTCCGAGGACGCCGCGCACCTGAAAGACAGTGCGCGGCGGCTGCGCGAGGCCCTGCAGGCCCAGGTGGTGCGCTCCGGCGCGTGAGCCTGCCCCCTGCGGCAGGGGCCCCGTGCTCCCCCCGGATGTGGGTCGCCTTCTGCAGTTGGGGCGATGCCGACGGCACCGGGTGTCACGGTTTTCGGGCTGCGGAGCCCGGCACGCAGGGGTGAGGTTTCAGACCTTGCAGTTCGCCGCTGTTGTGTCAAATCGTGATGTATTTATCGACATGTAGACCTTGAACAGAATCGGGGCCTCGACCTATCCGAACGAGCGGAGCTGCACCCGATATGCCTTCCCTGCGAGATTCACGACGCCTTCTGGGCCGCCTGCCGGTGGCCACCCGCCTGACCTGGGGCTTCGGTGTCATGGTGGCCCTGATGATGGTGCTGACCTGCGCCGGCCTGCTGCTGATGGGGTCGCTGCCGACGCTGCAGCCGGCGCGCCAGATGCTGGGCCTGATCGGAACCGCCGTGATGGCGCTGGCGGCGCTGGCGGGCTGGCTGGTGGTCGACAGCCTGAAGTGGCCGCTCGATCGCACCGTGGATTTCGCCGAGCGCCTGGCCGACGGCGACGACACCGCGCCGGCGCCGGCCGTGACGGCCGACGAGTTCGGTCAGCTCCAGCATGCGCTGGTCGAGATGCGCGAGCGCCTGCGTCAGCAGGCCCGGGCGGGTTCGGACGACCGGCACGCCGGTTTCGATGATCCGGTCGAGGCCCCGCTGTCGGCCGACCTGGCGCCGCTGCTGTCGCGGGTGCTGGCCCGGGCGCAGTCGGGCCAGGGCCTGGTGAGCGAGCCGGCGGCCCCGGTGGCGCCGGCCCCGTCGGTCGCCGCCCGCGAGGTGCCGCCGGTGGAGGGTGCGCTCGAGCGCCTGGTCGAGCCGCCGCCTGCCATCGTGCCGCCGCAGCCGGCCGAGCCGCTGGCCCCGCAGGCCGAGGTCGACCTGGTCCTGCCGCTGTCGGGCCTGACGCCGCGCGAGCTGATCGACACCGCCGTGGCGGCCGCCCACCAGGGCGGCGAGGTGGTCTCGCAGGTGGTGGCCAACATGGAAGACATCCGCCAGTCGAGCCAGCAGATCTCGCAGATCCTGGGCACGATCGACAGCATCGCCTTCCAGACCAATCTGCTGGCGCTGCAGGCGGCGATCGAGGCGGCGCAGGCCGGCGACAAGGGCAAGGGCTTCGCGGTGGTGGCCGGCGAGGTGCGCGCCCTGGCGGTGCGGGCCGGCAATGCGGCGCGCGAGATCAAGCAGCTGGTGACCAGCTCGGCCGCCAAGGTCGAGTTCGGCGGCCGCCTGGCCCGCGATGCCGATGCGACCATGGACGCGCTGATCATGTCGGTGCAGCGCATGACCGACATCGTCGAGCTGAGCGGCCCGGACGCCGAAGGCCGCGAGCCCTCGGCCGCGCAGGCCGAGCTGACCGGCCAGAGCATCGAGCAGCTCGACCAGCTCACCCGCCACAACGCGTCGGTGGTCAGCCAGAGCGCCAGCGCGGCCGAGGCGCTGCGCCAGCAGGCCGAGCGCCTGCAGAAGGTGGTCAGTGCCTTCCAGCTGCTGCAGCGCACCCAGCAGGCCGCCTGGAATGCGCACCACGCGATCCACAACGCCCGCATCAAGGCGCGCGGCGAGGTGCTGCCGGCCGTGCCGCCCTTCCCGTCGTCGGACTGGGGCGCGCTCGATGGCATCGAGCCGAACCTGCCGCCGCAGCGCCGCCGAGGCGACTCGGGCAATGACGGCGGCGGCGGCGACTGGACACGCTTCTGAGATCGGGGGAGCCGTCAGGGGTGGCGGTCCGTCGAGGGGGAGAGGTCGGGGCCGGCAGCGATGCCGGCCCCGTTCCTTTTCAGTGCGGCGCGACCTGGCGTGCCTTGGCCAGCCACTGGCCGAGCGCGTCCGACAGGTCGCCGCGGCTGAAGCTGC
>JAUPTP010000071.1 GCA_030918015.1 Pseudomonadota bacterium | reverse complement strand
CGGCGCCGCCGGTCATCGCCGCCAGCCGCGCGGCCGGGCGGGCCAGCTCGGCGCAGTACTGCGCCGGCGTCATCATGCGGGACACGCCGGCCTGCGGCCCGGCGCTCGGGCGCATGTCGAAGCCGCCGCCGTCGCGCTCGGCCCGGTCGCCGCGCCAGTAGACATGGTCGAAGGTGTGCGAGCCGAAGACATGGCCCTCGGCCGCGCGCGCCTTCCACCACGGCGCCCAGGCGTCGTCGAGGCTGGAGCCGCCGTCGAGCGTCTTCTCGCTGGCCAGGAAGAAGGTGACCCCCACATCCTGGCGGCGCAGCACCTCAGCCACCCGCGGCGCCACGCCCATGTGGCCGGTGTCGAAGGTCAGGTAGAGCGGCGCCGCGCAGCCCGCCGCCTGCGCCCCGCAGGCCAGCGCCGTCAGCGCACAGGCCACCGCCGCGCGCATCACAGCCGCCCGGCGTGGTCCAGCATCCAGACACCGTGGGGCGACTTGCCCACGCTCACCTGGCGCACCACCTTCTTCTGCTCGGTGTCGATGACGGTGAGCTTGCCGGCCCAGCGCGAGGCCACGAAGATGAATTTCCGGTCCGGCGACAGGTCCATGCAGTCCGGGCCGCTGGGGGCGGGATAGTTGTCCACCACCGCGAGCGTCTGCATGTCGATGCGGCTGATGGTGTTGGCCACGCGGTTGCTCACCAGCAGGTGGCGCTGGTCGCCCCAGGCGCGGAAGGCGTGCGCGCCGGCGCCGGTCGGGATGCGCTTGATCAGCTTCGGCGGATTGACCGTGACGTCATAGGCCTCGACCACGCTGTCGCCGGTCAGGCCGACCAGCAGCGTGCGGTCGTCGGGCGTGAGGAAGACGTCGGCGGGCATCTTGCCGCAGGGAATGGTCCAGCGCGGCGTCTGCGTGGCCAGGTCGATCGCGATCAGCTGGTCGTCGTCCTGCACGCTGGCGTAGACCACCGTGCTCTTCGTGTCGATGATGACATGGCTGGGCGTCTTGCCGGTGGGCAGCCGCCTGGCCAGCTTCAGCTCGAAGCCGCCGCCGGCCGGGCGGGTCACGCGGTAGATGTCGACATGGTTGAGCCGGTTGGCCGCTGTCACGAACCAGTTCATGTCCGGCGAGAAGCGCAGCTGGTAGGGGTCGATGATGTCGGTCATCGTGCGCTGGAGCTGGCCGGTGCGCGGATCGACCAGCGTGATGGTGTTGCCCACCGCATTGGCCACCAGCAGCGACTTCTCGTCAGGCGACAGGTAGAGGTGGTGCGGCTCCTTGCCGGAGGGGATGCGCCGCGTCTCGGTCATCGTGAGCGGATCGATCACGCTGATCGTCGCGTCGAGCGAGTTCAGCACGAAGATCGGCGAGCGCACCGAGAACGGCGCCGATGCGGCGGAGGACGCCGCCGGCGAGGCCGAGGCGGCCGCAGCCGCAGCCGGGCTCGAAGCCGGCGCCGTGGCCGACGCCGACAGGGGCGCGGGCGAGGCGGCGGTGGTCGGCTTGCAGGCCCCCAGCGACAGCGCCAGCAGGCTGGCGGAGGAGGTGCGAAGACAGTCGCGGCGCGAGATCATGCGTCGGTGGGCAGGCAAAGGAGGAAGCGCGGCAGTGTAGCCCCCCGACCTGAAGCCGAGCCCCCTGCTCCGACCGGTCTTGTCACCCTCGCTTGAGCGGGATCAGCACCACGGCGATCGGCCCAACGCACCGACAGCTGTCATGAGGCTGTCGAAGTCCAGGCGCATAGTGTCATCGACCGGCATCACGGGCCCGCCGATGGCCCGGAAGGTGCAAGGGGAGAAGCCGGCCCGCTCGGCAGGCCGATTCCCCGACAAGACCATGGACAATCTCCTCATGCCCTCCCAGTCTCCCTCTTCCTCGCTGCCGTCCTGGCGTGGCGTGCTCGCCTCGATCGACATCGGCTCCAACAGCTTCCGCCTGGAGATCGGCCAGCTCAGCCGGGGACGCTACCGGCGCATCGACTACCTGAAGGAGACGGTGAGACTGGGCGCCGGGCTGGACACCGAGGGACAGCTGAGCGAGGAGGCAGCGCTGCGCGGACTGGCCTGCCTGCAGCGCTTTCGCGCCCGGCTGGCGGGCATGCCGGCCCGCCAGCTGCGCGCGGTGGCCACGCAGACGCTGCGCGAGGCGGCCAACCGCAACGCCTTCCTGGAGCGCGCGGCCGAGGCGCTGGGGCATCCGGTGGAGGTCATCTCCGGCCGCGAGGAGGCCCGCCTGATCTACAAGGGCGTGGCCCGGCTGCAGCCCGCGGCGCACCCGCGCCTGGTCATCGACATCGGCGGGCGCTCGACCGAGCTGATCATCGGCGCGGGCGCCACGCCGCTGCAGGCCGAGTCCTTCGGCATCGGCAGCGTGAGCCTGTCGATGCGCTATTTCGGCGACGGCCTGTTCACCGAGGAGCGCTTCCGCGCGGCGCAGATCGCCGCCGGCGCCGAGTTCGAGGAGGGGCTGCAGACCTTCTCGCGCCAGCACTGGAGCGAGGCGCTGGGCTCGTCGGGCACGGCCGGCGCGGTGTCGCAGATCCTGGCGGCCGCGGGCGTCACCGACGGCACGATCACGCCCGAGGGGCTGGCCTGGTGCATGCAGGCCTGCGTCAAGGCCGGGCGCATGGACGCGCTCGATCTGCCCGGCCTCAAGCCCGAGCGGCGCGCGGTGCTCGGCGGCGGCCTGGCCATCCTGGCGGCGCTGTCGGCGCAGTTCGGCATCACGGCGCTGCAGCCCGCGCGCGGCGCGCTGCGCCAGGGCGTGATCTTCGACCTGCAGGAGCGCATCGACGCCGAACGCGATCCCGCCCACCACGACCTGCGCGACGACACGGTGGCCGAGCTGCAGCAGCGCTTCCGTGCCGACGTGATGCAGGCCCGGCGCGTGCAGCTCATCGCCCAGCAGCTCCACCGCCAGGTCCAGCCCAAGGCCACGGCGGACCACCAGCGCGAGCTGGGCTGGGCCGCGGCGCTGCACGAGATCGGCATGATGGTCTCCCACCACGACCACCACCGCCACAGCGCCTACCTGATCGGCCATGTGGATGCGGCCGGCTTCTCGCAGACCCAGCAGCGCCGGCTGGCCGACCTGGTGCTGGGCCACCGCGGCGGCCTGCGCAAGATCGAGCTGGCGCTGGCCGATCCGGCGCTGGTCTGGCAGGTGCTGTCGCTGCGGCTGGCGGTGCTGCTGTGCCACGCGCGCTGCGCCCCCGAGGAGCCCGCACCGACGCTGGCGGCCGACGGGCGCGGCGTGCGCGTCATGCTGCCGGCGGGCTGGTCCGAGCGCCACCCGCGCTCGCTGCACCTGCTCGAGGCCGAGGGCGAGGCCTGGACACGCGTCGGTGCGCTGCAGCTGCAGACCGTCCGGACAGGCGCGTGAAACGTCATGGACCTGTCACACAGGCCGCCTAGCATGGCCCGATGCCTGAATCGTCGTCGCCCGTCCTCGCCCTGAAGCTGCTCAACCGCGAGCGCTCGATCCTCGAATTCAACCGGCGCGTTCTGGCGCAGGCCCGGCGCGCCGACGTGCCGCTGCTCGAGCGCCTGCGCTACATCTGCATCGTCTCGTCGAACATGGACGAGTTCTTCGAGGTGCGCTTCGCCGATGCGCTGGAGGCCGCGCGCCTGACCGACGAGCTCGACGACGACGAGGACCTGGCCCGGGTGGTCGTCGAGGCGCACGCGCTGATCGACGAGCAGTACCGCATCTTCAACGAGGAGGTGATGCCGGCGCTGGCGGCCGAGCGCATCGTCATCATCAACCACGCCGACCGCACCGAGGCGCAGCGCCAGTGGGTCTCGCAGTTCTTCCACCGCGAGGTGCAGCCGCTGCTGGTGCCGCTGGGGCTGGACCCGGCGCATCCCTTCCCGCAGGTCGCCAACAAGTCGCTGAACTTCATCGCGCAGCTCGCCGGCGCCGACGCCTTCGGCCGCGAGAACTCGATCGCGATCATCAAGGTGCCGCGGGTGCTGCCGCGCGTCATCCGCCTGCCCGACCGGCTCACCGGCGGACAGCAGGGCTTCGTGATGCTCAGCAGCGTGATCCGCGCCCACCTGGCCGAGCTCTTTCCCGGCCGCCAGGTGCTGGCCTTCTCGCAGTTCCGCGTGACCCGCGACTCCGACATGGATGTCGACGAGGACGATGTCACCAACCTGCGCCAGGCGCTGCGCAGCGAGCTCACCACCCGCCACTACGGCCGCGAGATCCGGCTGGAGGTGGTCAACACCTGCCCGCCCGAGCTCGCCCAGTTCCTGCTGAACCAGTTCGACCTGCCCGCCGCGGCGCTGTACCGGGTCAACGGTCCGGTCAACCTGGTGCGCATGAACACGCTGATCGACCTGGCGGTCGCGCCGAAGCTGCGCTTCGCGCCGCACGAGCCCGCCTGGCCGGTCGCGCAGCTGCCCCGCGGCCGGCGCGTCATGGACTGCATGGCCGAGCGCGACATCCTGCTGCACCAGCCCTTCGAGTCCTTCGACCCGGTGGTGCAGTTCCTGCGCGAGGCGGTCGAGGACCCGAAGGTGCTGGCGATCAAGCAGACCATCTACCGCACCGGCACCGAGTCGGTGCTGATGGAGCTGCTGATCGAGGCGGCGCGCCGCGGCAAGGAAGTGCTGGCGGTGGTCGAGCTGAAGGCGCGCTTCGACGAGGAGGCCAACATCAACTGGGCCGAGCGGCTCGAGCGCGTGGGCGTGCAGGTGGTCTACGGCATCGTCGGGCTGAAGACGCACGCCAAGCTGCTGCTGGCCACCCGCAAGGAGGGCCGCCACATGGTGCGCTACGCCCACCTGTCGACCGGCAACTACAACTCCAAGACCGCGCGGCTCTACACCGACCTGGGCTTCCTGACGACCGACCCGGAGATCACCGCCGACGCCGATGCGGTCTTCCGCCATCTCGCCAGTCTCAACCCGCTCGACCACACGAAGCGGCTGCTGGTGGCGCCCTTCGACCTGCAGTCGACGCTGGTCGAGCTGATTCAGAAGGTGGCGGGCGCGGCACGGGCGGGACGGCCGGCGCGCATCGTCGCCAAGTTCAATGCGCTGACCGACCCGGTGCTGATCGAGGCGCTGGTCGCGGCCGGCCAGGCCGGCGCCGAGATCGACCTGATCGTGCGGGGCGCGTGCATGCTGGCGCCGGGCGTGCCCGGCCTGAGCGAGAAGATCCGCGTGCGCTCGGTGGTCGGTCGCTTTCTCGAGCACACCCGGGTGCTGTATTTCCGCTGGGGCGAGAGCGAGCGCGACGAGGCGCTCTACCTCAGCAGCGCCGACTGGATGACGCGCAACATGCTGCGCCGCATCGAGATCGCCTGGCCGGTGCGCGATGCAGCGCTGCGCCAGCGGGTCATCGATGAATGCCTGGTACCCTATCTGCACGACGGGCGCGACGCCTGGCTGCTCGGCGCCGACGGGCGCCACCGCCGCGCCGGCGAGGACGGCCTCAGCGCGCAGCAGGCGCTGGTGGCGCGGCACGGCTGAGTGCGCGAACTAGAATCGGCGGCAGATCGAGACGAGAAGACCACCGATGAACACCGATGACACCGCCCTGCCCGCAGCCGACCGCGAGGTCGACGCCCGCGGCCTGAACTGCCCGCTGCCGATCCTGAAGGCCAAGAAGGCGCTGGCCGACATGGACAGCGGCCAGGTGCTGAAGGTGCGCGCCACCGACCCCGGCTCGCTGCGCGACTTCCAGGCCTTCAGCCGCCAGACCGGCAACGCGCTGCTGGCGCAGCAGACGCTGGACGACGGCGAGATGGTGCACCTGCTGCGCCGGCGCTGAGCGCCGGCGCCCGGGGGCCTCAGATCTCGAGATTGCGCAGGTAGTCGCGGAAAGCCGGGCCCAGCTCGGGGTGACGCAGCGCCAGCTCGACGTTGGCCTCCAGGAAACCGTCCTTGCTGCCGCAGTCGTAGCGGCGGCCTTCGTAGCGGTAGGCGAAGACCTTCTCGCGGCGCAGCAGCGCGGCGATGCCGTCGGTCAGCTGGATCTCGCCACCCACGCCGCGCGGCTGGTTCGCGATCTCGTGGAACACGCCCGGCGTCAGGATGTAGCGCCCGGCCACGCCCCAGCGCGACGGCGCGACTTCAGGCGCCGGCTTCTCGACGATGTTGCTGATGTCCATCAGCTGATCGTTGACCAGCGTGCCGGCGACGATGCCGTAGCGCTTGGTGTGCTCGGCCGGCACTTCCTGCACCGCCAGGATCGAGGCGCGCCAGTCGTTGAACTGGTCGACCATCTGCTTGAGCACCGGCGGCTCGCCGATCATCAGGTCATCGGCCAGCAGCACCGCGAAGGGCTCGTCGCCCACCAGGCGCTGGGCGCACAGCACCGCATGCCCCAGGCCGAGGGCCTGCGCCTGGCGCACGTAGATGCACTCCATGTCCTTGGGCTTGATGCTGCGCACCACCTTCAGCAGCTCGTGCTTCTGCGCGTTCTCGAGCGAGACCTCCAGCTCGTAGGTCATGTCGAAATGGTCCTCGATCGCGCGCTTGTGGCGACCGGTGACGAAGATCATCTCGCGCACGCCCGCCGCATATGCCTCTTCGACCGCGTACTGGATGAGCGGCTTGTCGACGACAGGCATCATCTCCTTGGGCTGGGCCTTGGTGGCCGGCAGGAAACGCGTGCCGAGGCCGGCGACCGGAAAAATGGCTTTCTTGACGAGTTGCATAAGCGTGTTCCCCCGAAGAAACGGAAACGTGTGCAGGACACCAAAATTGTTGAATGGACGGCAAAACCCCGTCTTCTTGATCAATTCTGGCATGAGATTCCTGCGGGTCTACGCCCGTTCGAGGGACCTTGAGACAGATCGGCACTGTTTAACATCCAACCCTGCCCATACGTCACGGTTTGCCGTCTTTCCATGGATCTGCTTGTTGCCGAACCGCTCGAGCCCGAGGTGCTGCACTGGCTCGAGCAGCACCACACGGTCCTGTACGCGCCCCGGCTGGCCGAAGACCGCTGCCGACTGACGGAGCTGCTCGCCCAGGCCCGCGCCGCCATGCTGCCCGCCCCGGTGGCGATCGACCGCCGGCTGCTGGCCGGGGCGCCGCGGCTGCTGGCGATCGGCCGGGTGGTCGGCGGCGCCGAGCACCTCGACCTGGCGGCCTGCCAGCGCGCCGGCGTCGAGGTGGTGCGCTGCGCCGAGGCGGCCACGCCCGCCGAGGCCGAGTTCCTGCTCGGCGCGCTGATGTCGATGCTGCGCCCGGACCCGCGCGAGCCGCGGCTGGCGGGCGGGCGCGAGCTGGGGCATTGCACCGTCGGGCTGGTCGGCATGGGCACGACCGCCCGCCGGCTGGCGCGGCTGCTGCAGACGCTGGGCACGACGGTGGTCGGCTATGACCCGACCCTGCACGCGAGCAGCGCGCACTGGGCGGAATGGGACATCCGGCCGATCGGCCTGCAGGCGCTGTTCGCCTCCTGCGATGCGGTGAGCGTGCAGCTCGACTTCTTCAGCCGCTACCGGGGCCTGCTGGGCGAGCGGGTGCTGGCGGACTGCCTGCCCGGCCAGGTGCTGGTCAGTCTCTCGCCGCTGGCGCTGTTCGATGCCCGTGCGCTGGCAGCCGTCCTGCGCAGCGGCCGCATGACCGCCGCCTGGATGGACCAGGCCGGCCCCGAGGCCCGCAGCGAGGGCCACCCGCTGCATGGCGTGCGCGGGCTGGTGATCACGCCGCAGCTGGCCGCCTACACCCGCGAGGCACGGCTGCGCAGCGCCTGGGGCGTGGCGCGCCGGCTCGACCGGATCCTGAGCCGTGCCCCGGCCGGCGACCGCGTGGTGACGATGCCGGCGCGGGCCGCGGACCTGCTGCTGCCGCCGCGAGGCGGCAACGTCGGCGCCGGCCTCAGCCGAGGCGCTGCAGCTGCGACTGCAGCTTCGCCAGCGTCTCGCTGAACGCGGCGATCCGCGCGCGCTCCTGCTCGACGACGGCCGCCGGCGCGCGCGCCACGAAGCTCTCGTTGGCCAGCTTGGCCTGCGCCTTGGCGATCTCGCCGCTCAGGCGGGCGACCTCCTTGCCCAGACGCACCCGCTCGGCCTCGACATCGATCTCCACCTTCAGCGCCAGGCGCGCCGCGCCCTGCACCGCCACCGGCGCGAGCGCGCTGGCCTCGGCGAAGGCGGCCTCGTCGGTGATCACCTGCACCTCGGCCAGCTTGGCCAGCGCGCGGATCACCGGCGCGGCCGAAGCCACGAAGTCGGCGTCGCCGCAGGTCAGCAGCGGCACGCGCTCGGCCGGCGACAGGTTCATCTCGCTGCGCAGCGCACGCACCACGCCCAC
>JAUPTP010000070.1 GCA_030918015.1 Pseudomonadota bacterium | reverse complement strand
CTGATCCGCTCATCTTGCTGAGCCCTAAATTCTGCCTCAGAATTTTTAGTCCGTCAACTACTTGCTTGCTGTACGCTTCTGCGCCGGCTTGCAGATCGTTTCTTCCGAACTCGGTCTCTGCGAGAAAGAACGCTATTGTGGCGGGTTTTGTATCCCTGCGCAAGAGGGGGCTCGAAAAAATTGCGGCGGTCGGAATGGCGACCGGGGGCTTGAGGACCAGATAGGTCGCCGGAGGCAGCGTGATCGGGCTCAGGATCTCGCCGATGCCCTCCACCCAGGCGTCCTGCCCGCCCAGAAAGAACGGCACGTCCGCGCCCAGCCTGACGCCCAGCTCCAGCAGCGCGTGGCGGTTCAGGCCAAGTCGCCAGAGCCGGTTGAGGCCCAGCAGCACGGTCGCGGCGTCGGAGCTGCCGCCGCCCAGGCCGGCGCCCCAGGGCACCTGCTTGTCGATGGCGATGTGCACCCCTTCGCGCGTGCCGGTGGCTTCCTGCAGCAGACGTGCGGCACGCGTGCAGAGATCGTCCTCGGGCAGTCCGGGGCCCAGGTCCTCGCGGCTGATGCGGCCGTCATGCCGGCGTTCCAGATGAAGGGTGTCGCACCAGTCGATCAGCCGGAACACCGACTGCAGCAGGTGATAGCCGTCCGCGCGGCGGCCGACGACATGCAGGAACAGGTTGAGCTTGGCCGGAGCCGGAAGGTCGTACAGGGCGGACAGGGACATGCGCGCAGGCGGGCGGTGACGGTGGGAGGGCGGACGATCTCGGCCGGGCCGGATCAGGGGCGTGGATCGAGTTTCAGTCGAAGCGTGACGGCGGGCTCGGGCAGGCGCCGCTCGGCCACCAGCAGTCCATCCGCCAGGCGGTCGGTGCGCACGCTCCAGCCCAGTTGCCGAAAGCCGGTGCCTTCGCTGGCGGTCAGGGGGCGGCTGCTGTCTCCGGGCCAGGGACTGCCTTCGATCCAGTCGAAGAGCGCGGCCAGCGGCAGTGCGTCGCCGGTCAGGGCCTGCATCATGGTCGCGAGATCGTCGTAGCGCTGGCTGGAGGTGCCGCTGTCGAGCTGCACCTCGCCGGGGCGCCATTGCGCCTGACCCAGCGGCAGGCCCAGCGGACTCAGCAGGGTCAGCCGGCCCTGGGATGCGCTGCCCTCGAGCTCGAAGCCGGCGCTGAACGAGCGCGCGCTGTCGCCCGTGACCTGCAGCGCCAGCCTTCCGGTGCGGATCGGCGCCTCGGCGCCCTCGGCCGGGCGCGAGCGGCCCACGCCCCCCGTGGCGCAGCCGCCGAGCAGGATCGGCAGCAGGCTCAGGGCGAGACGCCGCCTCACGGCTTCACCCGGAGCCGGCGCAGCGTCTCCTGCAGGACCTCGTTGTCGGCATCGCGATCCAGGGATTCGCGCCAGATGCGGCGGGCTTCGTCCTGGCGGCCCAGGGCCCACAGCACCTCGCCCAGATGGGCGCCGATCTCGGTGTCGGGGCGCTGCCGGTAGGCCTCGCCCAGCAGGCGTGCGGCCTCGTCGCGGCGTCCGAGCCGGAACTCGACCCAGCCCAGGCTGTCGGTGATGTAGGGGTCACCAGGCGCCATCTCGAGGGCCCGGGCGATCAGGTCGCGCGCCTCGGGCAGGCGCAGGTTGCGCTCGGCCAGGCTGTAGCCCAGGGCGTTGAAGGCGTGCTGCTGGTCGGGCTTCAGGGCCATGACGCGGCGCAGCAGGCTCTCCATCTCGTCGTGCCGGGCGAGCTTCTCGGCCAGCAGGGCCTGTTCATAGAGCAGCTCGGCGTCGTCGGAGAAGCGGCGGTTGGCCTCGGCCAGCAGCTCGTGCGCGGTCTTCCACTGCCGGGCCTCGCGCAGCAGCTGGGCCTCGGTGAGCACGCGGGCGCGCTGTTCCTCTGCGCTGCTCTGGGGCAGGCGCTGGAGCAGGGCGCGTGCCTCGGCCAGGCGGCCCTGGCGCATCAGCAGCGAGGCCCGGCGGGTCAGCACCGTGACCGTGTCCTGATCGGCCAGGCGCTCGAGCCATTGCTGCGCGGCGGCGTAGTCGCGCAGCTGCTCGCTGGCCTGGGCCAGCATCAGATAGGCCTGGGTGCGTTCCTGATCGGGGCCTTGACGGGCGTTCTGGCCGGCCGGATCGGCGGTGGCGTCGTCGTCGCCGTCATCGTCGGATGGCTGGGGGGGCGCCGCCTGAGCCGCGGCGCGCGCGTCGCTCAGCTGCAGGTAGCGCTGCAGGGCGTCGCGGGTGGCGCGGGGGTCGCCGCCTTCCAGCTCCAGCGCGCCTTGCAGCAGCCAGGCGGCGGGGTCGTCGGGCGTGTCCCGGGTCAGCCGGCGCGATTCGGTCAGGGCCTCGCCGTAGCGCTGTGCCGTCGAGAGCCGGCGGACATAGGCGGATCGCACGGTCGCGGTGGGCGCGGGCGAGGCCAGATGGGCGCGCACCAGGGCCTCGGCCGCGGGCTGGTCTCTCATCAGTTCGACGGCCAGCAGCGCCGCGGCCGGATCGGCTGCATCGCGCTGGATCGCCTGGGTGACGAAGCTCAGGCTGCGGCCGCGGTCTCCGGCGATGAGCCAGGCGGTGGCGGTGGCGTTCAGGGCACTGGCGGCGGTGCCGGTGCGCTGGCGCCAGGGCGCCAGCGTCTCCTCGAGCATGCGCGCCGTGGGCTGGGGCGAGTCGCCGCCCAGCACCAGGCGCGGCAGGCTGGCCAGCGCCGCCGGCTGGGCCGGCTCGGGCGTGAGCGCGAGGAAGGCCTCGAGCGAGCGCCGGGCCTCGGCCTGGCGGCCCAGGGCGATGAGCATCTGGGTCTCGATCTCGGCGGCCTGGCGCGACTGGGGCAGGGCCTGGCGCCATTGCTTGAGCGCGGCGGCGGCCTGCTCGCCGGCCTGAGCGCCCAGCGCGATGTCGACCGCGCGCCGGTACAGCGCCTCGTCGTGGCTGCGCCGGGCCGCCTCCATCATCACCTGGTAGGCCAGGGCGGCATTGCCGTCGCGCAGCTCCAGCTCGCTGACGAACAGCTGGTAGAACAGCACGCCGTCCAGCGCCGAGCGGGTGATCGGCGAGGCCGCCGTGGCCGCCGGCGGCGTGTCGGGCGAGGCGGTCTGCGCCAGGGCGGGCGCGATCGCCGCCAGCAGCCCGGCCGCGGCCAGCAGCCGGGTCAGCGGGGCACGCAGGCGCCGCCCCGCGAGGGGCGCGGAAGCCGGTCGCTCCGCAGGGACAGGGAAAGGCGCAGGCAGCAGGGGCATCGAGTCGGGCTCCATGTTCCGGGGCATTCTAGGCCGCGCCCATGGTCGACCGCGGGTGCTTCGATAATTCCGGCCATGCCTGAATTGCCTGAAGTCGAAGTCACCCGCCTCGGTCTGGTCGATCGCCTGGACGGGGCGAGCGTGCGCGCGGTGCGCCTGGGCAAGCCGCTGCGCTGGCCGCTGGGCATCGCGCCGCAGGCGCTGGTCGGCGCGCGGGTGGGGCGCGTGCAGCGGCGCGGCAAGTACCTGTGGCTGCCGCTGGGCGAGGCCGGCGGGCTGCTGTTGCACCTGGGCATGTCGGGCTCGCTGCGCCTGGAGGCGGCGCCGACCGTCACGCCCGCCGGACCGCACGACCACTTCGAGATGGACACCGACCGGGGACGGCTGCGGCTGACCGATCCGCGCCGCTTCGGGGCGGTGGTGTGGTCGCGCACGATGGCATGCGCGCCGGCGGCCACGCTGCTGGGCCGGCTCGGGGTCGAGCCGCTGTCGGCGGACTTCGACGGCGGCGTGCTGCACGCCGGGCTGCGGGGCCGGCGCATGCCGATCAAGCCGGCGCTGCTGGCCGGCGATGTCGTGGTGGGCGTGGGCAACATCTATTGCTCGGAGGCGCTGTTCGAGGCGGGCATCGATCCGAGGCTGCCTGCCGGTCGGCTCGATCCGGCGCGCTGCGAGCGGCTGGCCGCGGCGGTGACGGACGTGCTGCAGCGCGCGCTGGCCGCCGGCGGCTCGACCCTGCGCGACTTCCGCGACGTGCACGGCCTGGGTGGCGAGTTCCAGCGTCAGGCGCGGGTCTACGGCCGCGAGGGCGAACCGTGTCCGCGCTGCGCCGGGCCGGTGCAGCGCATCGTCCAGGGTCAGCGGGCCACCTATTTCTGTCCACGCTGCCAGCCGGGCTGAGTCCGGGCGCCTGATCCGCGAATGCCCTGCGCTACCATGACTGACTGCCCGCGTGTCACGCGGGCTTCCGTCCTTCGACCGCCACGGCGCACAGTGATGAGCGAACATGATCGCGGCATGACCGCCCCCCTCCTGTCCGATGAACCGGAGCACGAGCCGTTCGTGCGCAGTCTCGACGCGCTGGGCCGCTGGCGTGCGGCGCTCGAGGAGCGGGTGCGCGACCTGGCGCGCTTCCTGGGCGAGCACGGCCTGCTCGACGAGAACGCCGAGGGGCTGCTGGACTCGCTGCGCCAGCGCCTGGCCGGCGAGAAGCTGGTGGTGGCCTTCGTCGCCGAGTTCTCGCGCGGCAAGTCCGAGCTGATCAACGCGATCTTCTTCGCCGACGCGGGCCGGCGCATCATGCCGGCCTCGCCGGGGCGCACGACGATGTGCCCGGTCGAGCTGGGCTGGGAGCCCGAGGATGTGCCGGGGCTGGCGCTGCTGCCGATCGAGACGCGGCTGGAGGGCGCCTCGCTGGCCGAGCTGCGCGGCCAGCCCCAGCTCTGGCACCGTGAACCCATCGATGTCGGCGATCCGGCCTCGTTCGCGCATGCGCTCGATGCGGTGCGCGACGTGCGGTCCGCCAGCCTTGACGAGGCCCGCCAGCTCGGCTTCTGGAGCGACGAGCAGCCGGCGGACAACCCGCCGATGCTCGCCGACGGGCAGGTCGAGATCCCGCGCTGGCGCCATGCGCTGATCAACGTGCCGCATCCGCTGCTCAAGCGCGGCCTGGTGGTGCTCGACACGCCGGGGCTCAACGCGATCGGCGCCGAGCCCGAGCTGACCGTGGGCCTGCTGCCCAGCGCGCATGTGGTCGTCTTCGTGCTGGGGGCCGACACCGGCGTGACCCGCTCGGACCTGGAGATCTGGCGCGACCACCTGACCTCGCAGGCGCTCACGCGCTATGTGGTGCTCAACAAGATCGATGCGCTGGTCGATCCGCTGTCGCCGCCCGAGCACAGCCTGGCGCAGATCGCCGCCCAGTGCGAGCAGGTGGCGCGCACGCTGGAGCTGCCCACCGAGCGCGTCTTTCCGCTGTCGGCACGTCAGGCGCTGGCCGGCCGGGTCTCGGGCGACGCGGTCGCGCTGGCCGAGAGCCGGCTGCCGGCGCTCGAGCAGGCCCTGGCGCAGCAGCTGCTGCCCGAGCGGCGCACCGTGCTCGAGCGCATGACGCTCGACGCGATGGCGGCGATCCGCGAGCAGGTGCAGCGCGGGCTGCTGGACCTGCGCCGCCAGCTGGCCGAGCAGACCCAGGAACTCGAGGGCCTGCGGGGCAAGAACGGCGGCAAGGTGCAGCTGCTGCTGCAGCGCGTGGGCGCCGAGACGGCCGAGTTCGAGCAGTGCACGGCGCAGATCCAGGCGCTCAGGGTGGTGCATGCGCGCTCGCTGAAGGCGGCCATGACCACGCTGTCGGGCGAGGCGCTGCGCGGCCATGTCGACGCGATGATCGGCGAGATCCGCGACTCCTTCCTGAAGCTGGGGGCCCGGCGCTCCTACACCCAGCTCTTCGATGCGCTGCGCGCGGTGCTGGGCATGGCGCAGCACCAGTCCGGCGAGCTGCGCGAGCTGCTGACGGCGGCCTGCAACCGGCTCAACGGCGAGTTCGGCTTCAGCCTGATGGTGCCGACCGAGCCCGATCTGGCGCATTGCCGCGACGATCTGGCGCTGATCGAGCGCAACTATGTGCAGTACCTGGGCCTGACGCAGGCGGTGCGGCTGGCGCAGCCGCGCTTTCTCGAGCAGTTCCGCCGCATGCTGATGTCGCGGCTGCGTGTGGTCTTCGAGGGCGCCTCGGGCGAGATCGAGCTCTGGAGCCGCACCGTCTCGGGCCAGATCGATGCGCAGCTGCGCGAGCGCCGCAAGGCCTTCAAGCGCCGGCGCGAGTCGCTCGAGCGCATCCGTGCGGCCGCCGGCGAGCTCGACACCCGCCTGGCCGAGCTCCAGGCCCAGGACCAGCGTCTGGCCACCACTGAGGTGCGGCTGCAGAGCCTGCATGACCGGGTGCGCCGTGCCGCGACCCGCCACGAGCTGGCGCTGCCGAGCGATTTCTCACCCCTGGCGGTCCGGCCTCCGGCGTCCGTGCCGGAGCCGGCCGCGGCGGCATCGCAGGTGGTGACCCCGGACCATGCCTGAGTCGCTGTCCTCTCTCCTGGTGGACTGGCAGCGTCACCACGGCCGCCACGCGCTGCCCTGGCAGAACACCCGCGACCCCTACCGGGTGTGGCTGTCGGAGATCATGCTGCAGCAGACCCAGGTCACGACGGTGCTGGGCTACTACGAGCGTTTCCTGGCGCGGTTTCCCGATGTGCGCGCGCTGGCCGCGGCGCCGCTGGACGACGTGCTGGCGCTGTGGAGCGGGCTGGGCTACTACAGCCGCGCGCGCAACCTGCACCGCTGCGCGCAGCAGGTGGTCGAGCGCCACGGCGGCGACTTCCCGCGCCGCGCCGCCGCGCTGGCCGAGCTGCCGGGCATCGGCCGCTCGACCGCGGCGGCGGTCGCGTCCTTCTGCTTCGGCGAGCGGGTGGCGATTCTCGACGGCAATGTGCGCCGGGTGCTCTCGCGCGTGCTGGCCTTCGAGGGCGATCTGGCGCAGGCCGCGCAGGAGCGCGCGCTGTGGGATCTCGCCACCGGCCTGCTGCCGCAGGATGCGGCCGACATGCCCGCCTACACCCAGGGCCTGATGGACCTGGGCGCGACGCTGTGCATGCCGCGCCGCGCCGACTGTCTGCTGTGCCCGTGGCAGGCCCCGTGCCGGGCGCGCGCGCAGGGCCGGGAGCTGGACTTCCCGGTGCGCACCCGCAAGCTCAAGCGCGGCCGGCGCGAGAGCTGGTGCCTGTGGCTGCGTACGCCGCAGGCGGTGTGGCTGCAGCAGCGCCCCGACACCGGCATCTGGGCCGGACTGTGGACGCCGCCGATGTTCGACGACGCGGCCACGCTCGAGGCGGTGGTGGCGCGGCTGGGCAGCGGTGGGGCGCAGGCGCTGCCGTCCTTCGTGCATGTGCTGACGCATCTGGACTGGACGCTGCATCCGCGCCGGGTCGAGCTGGGCGGCGCGCTGCTGGCCTGCGAGCCGGGGCAGCACGAGCCGCCTGCGCCGTTGCCCGAACTGGCGCCCGGGCGCTGGTGGCGGCATGACGAGCTCGACGCCGTCGGCCTGCCCGCGCCGCTGCGCCGGCTGCTGCAGCCGCCTCCGGGGGCGCTGTTGCCGGCCTGAGGCGGGCCGGCGCCCGCCGCCGCTCAGTCGAGCAGCGCGTGGCGTCGCAGGACGCCATCGACCAGGCGCAGCCGCGTCACCGGGTCGGGCAGCATCATCAGCTTGTGTCGCGTGGACAGCGGGATCGGCAGGATCTCGCACCAGCGGTTGGCGACCCAGCCGGCCTCGTCCAGCCGGTGCGGGGCGAGGAAAGGATGCTGGTCCCGCTGCGCCAGCGCCTGGATGGCCCGGCCGAGCGCGTCGGCGCAGGCCTGCAGCTCGGGATCGAGCGGCCGGGGGGCTTCTTCGGGCAGCAGCTGCACATCGGCCCGCCACAGGCCGTCGCCGCCTTCGCGGGGCGCGCCGATCAGCGAGAAGCGCCGCTGTCCGGTGCAGCGCACCTGCAGGATGCCGGTCTGGTCGCTGTCGCAGTCGAGGATCGTCGCCAGGCAGCCCGCGGGCTCGAAGCGCACCGCCTCGCCCGCGCGCCGCACCTCGCCGCCCTGGCTCAGCGTGACCACCCCGAAGGGCTCGCCGCGGCGCAGGCAGGTGGCCACCAGATCGACATAGCGCGCCTCGAACACCCGCAGCGGCAGCAGGCCTTGCGGGAACAGCACGGTCGCCAGCGGGAACAGCGGCAGCTGCGGCCGCAGGTCCTCGGCCCGCAGGCCCGGGGCCGTCGCGTCGTCGGACGAGGGCGGGCGGGGCGGCGAGCCGGAGGCCATGTCAGTGCTGCCCGGCGGCGGCTTCGCGGGCCTCGAGCTCGCGGTGGCGCACCAGCGTCGGGATGCGGTCGCGGAAGCGCGTCGCGAGCTGCTCGGCCGAGTAGACCGAGCGGTGCTGGCCGCCGGTGCAGCCGATGGCCACCGTCAGGTAGCTGCGCTGGTCCTGCTCGTAGGCGGGCAGCCAGCGCGCCAGGAACAGCTCGATCTGCGCGAGCA
>JAUPTP010000069.1 GCA_030918015.1 Pseudomonadota bacterium | reverse complement strand
CCAGCGCCAGAACCCGGACTTCATCCGCCTGGTGATGAACGAGAACATGCACCGCGGCGAGTTCCTCGAGCAGTCGAAGCAGATCCAGCAGCTCAACGTGCCGGCGATCAACCTGCTGCGCACCGTCTACGAGCGCGGCGTGCGCGAGGGCGTCTTCCGCTGCGGCCTCGACCCGATCGACCTGCACATGTCGATCTCGGCGCTGTCGGTGTTCAACGTCTCGAACCGCCACACCTTCTCGCTGATCTTCAAGCACGATTTCGACGATCCTGCCACCATCGAGCGTCGCCGCGACAGCATCGTCGAGATGGTCGTGCGCTTCGTACGGGCCTGAGGACATTCCCGATACCTAGGGTTCTTACTAGGTCTGGAAAACTAACCAGTTCGTACATTACAACTCCTCGGCGGCGGCAATCTCGGTCCGTGCGCCACGGCATGACACGAGGAGAACGTGGTGAACAAGATTCTGGGCGTCTTCAGCCGTGTGGTTGAAGGGGTGATGGCGCTGCTGCTGGCGGTGATGGTGGTGCTGGTGTTCGGCAACGTGGTGCTGAGGTACGCGTTCAACTCGGGCATCACGATCAGCGAGGAGCTCTCGCGGTGGCTGTTCGTGTGGATGACCTTCCTGGGCGCGATCGTGGCGCTGCGGGAGAACGGGCACCTGGGCACGGACATGCTGGTGGCGCGGCTGGGCCGCAAGGGCAAGCTGGCATGCCTGGTGGTGGCGCAGGTGGCGATGCTGTATGTCACCTGGCTGCTGCTGACCGGGGCGTGGGCGCAGGTGGAGATCAACCGCGAGGTGGAGGCGCCGGTCAGCGGGCTGTCGGTGGGCTGGTTCTACCTGTCGGGCGTGGTGTTCGCGGTGTGCTCGGGGCTGATCCTGCTGGGGCAGTTCTGGCGCACGGTCACCGGCCAGGTGACGGATGCGGAGCTGGTGCTGGTGCAGGAGTCGGAGGACCTCGCGCAGGTCGAGGCGCTGCATGTGGGCGAGACGCCCCCGCTGGGGCAGGGCCCCAACTCGATGGCCTTCAAGAAGTGAGCGCTGCAGGCGTCCTGGCTTCCCGCGACAACCGAACCGACAAGAGACAACCATGACCGTCTTCATCTTCCTGGGCTCGCTGCTGGGCGCGATGGCGCTGGGCATCCCCATCGCCTATTCCCTGCTGGTCTCGGGCGTGGCCCTGATGTGGCAGCAGGGCCTGTTCGATGCGCAGATCCTGGCGCAGAACACCATCAACGGCGCCGACAGCTTCCCGCTGCTGGCGGTGCCCTTCTTCATGCTGGCCGGCGAGATCATGAACGTCGGCGGGCTGTCGCGGCGCATCGTCAAGCTGGCGATGTCGCTGGTGGGCCATGTGCGCGGCGGCCTGGGCTATGTCGCCATCCTGGCCGCGGTCATGATGGCCGCGCTCTCCGGCTCGGCCGTGGCCGACACCGCGGCCCTCTCGGCCCTGCTGCTGCCCATGATGGCCGCCGCCGGCCATGACAAGGCCCGTGCCGGCGGCTTGCTCGCCTCGGCCGGCATCATCGCCCCGATCATCCCGCCCTCCATCGGCTTCGTCGTCTTCGGCGTCGCCGCCAACGTCTCCATCGGCAAGCTCTTCCTCGCCGGCATCGTCCCCGGCCTGCTCATGGGCGTGGCCATCGCCATCACCTGGTGGTGGTGCGCCCGCAACGAGAACGTCACCCCCCCGAAGAAGGCCACCGCCGCCGAGCGCATGCACGCCCTGCGCGAGTCCACCTGGGCCATGGTCCTGCCGGTCATCGTGGTCGTCGGCCTCAAGTTCGGTGTCTTCACCCCCACCGAGGCCGCCGTCGTCGCCGCCGTCTACGCCCTCTTCGTCTCCACCGTCATCTACGGCGAGATGGGCTGGAAGGAAACCCGGGAAGTCTTCGTCGCCGCCGCCAAGACCACCTCGGTCGTCATGTTCCTGGTCGCCGCCGCCATGGTCTCCGCCTGGCTCATCACGGTCGCCGACATCCCCTCCCAGATGATCAGCCTGCTCGAGCCCTTCATGGACAGCCCCACGCTGCTCATGGTCGCCATCATGCTGCTCGTCATGGCCGTCGGCACCGCCATGGACATGACGCCCACCATCCTCATCATGACCCCGGTCCTCATGCCCGTCGTCAAGGCCGCCGGCATCGATCCGGTCTACTTCGGCGTCCTCTTCATCATGAACAACGCCATCGGCCTCATCACCCCCCCGGTCGGCACCGTCCTCAACGTCGTCGCCGGCATCGGCAAGATGAAGATGGACGAGGTCACCCGCGGCGTCATCCCCTTCATGATCGCCCAGTTCATCGTCATGTTCCTGCTCGTCGCCTTCCCCTCCATCGTCACCGGCCCCGCCAAGTGGCTCGCCCACTGACCCGCGGCTGACTGATCAGCGCCCAGCGCGACGCGATCCCTTTCCGAACCGCGGTCCGGCCATCAGGAGACACCGGGCCGTCTCTCTCCCGTCCCACCACTTCGAGGAAACGCCATGAAACGCCTGATGATCAAGACCCTGGTCGCCGCCGCCGCACTCGCTGTTGCCGGTGTCGCCGCTGCCCAGGAAAAGACCTTCAAGCTCGCGCTGCAGAACCCCAAGGGTCACCCGCTGGTCACCGGCGCGGAGAAGTTCGCCGAGCTGGTCGCCGCGAAGTCGGGCGGTCGGCTGAAGGTCAATCTCTTCCCCGGCGGCACGCTGGGCGGCGATGCGCAGGCCGTGTCGGCCTCGCAGGGCGGCACCATCGAGATGGTGATGCTGAACTCGGGCATCCTGGCCTCGCAGGTCAAGGACTTCGAGGTCTACGACTTCCCCTTCATGTTCGCCAACGGCCGTGAGGCCGACGCGGTGGTCGACGGCCCCTTCGGCCAGAAGCTGCACGCCCGGCTGGCCGAGAAGAACCTGGTCGGTCTGGCCTACTTCGAGCTGGGCTTCCGCAACATCACCAACAGCAAGAAGCCGATCGTCAATGTCGAGGACATCGCCGGCCTGAAGCTGCGCGTGATCCCGAACGCGATCAATGTCGACTGGGTCAAGACCCTGGGCGCCAACCCGACGCCGATGGCCTTCCCCGAGGTCTACGCCGGTCTGGAGCAGAAGGCCATCGACGGCCAGGAAAACCCGCTGAGCGTGATCCTGGCCAACAAGTTCTACGAGGTGCAGAAGCACCTGGCGCTGACCAACCACCAGTACAACCCGCAGTCGCTGATCGTCAGCAAGAAGGTGTGGGACGGCCTGTCCGAGGCCGACCGCAAGGCCATCCAGGACGCCGCCAGCGAAGCCAGCAAGTTCCAGCGCAAGGTCGCACGCGACGCCTACGCCACGACGCTGGACGCGCTGAAGAAGTCCGGCATGCAGGTCACCGAGCTGTCGGCGGCCGAGCACGCCGAGCTGCGCACCAAGCTCAAGCCGGTCATCGACAAGCACGGCGCCCCGATCGCCGCCACCGTCGCCGAGCTGCAGGCCGAGCTGGCCAAGGTCCGCGCCGCCAAGTAAGCGCATCCCCTTCCCCTGCGGGGTCGTCGTGCGCGGCCCCGCGCCAGAGATCGAAAGGCTGTTTTTTTCATGACGACGACCCCGAACCGCAAGGTGCTGCTTGGCCTGATCGGTGCCGGCATCCAGCGCTCGCTGACCCCGGCGATGCAGGAGCAGGAAGCCGCCCACAATGGCATGCGCCTGCACTATCAGCTGATCGATCTCGATCTCTCGGGCGGCAGTGCCGATGACCTGCCGCTGCTGCTCAAGGCCGCGCGCATGATGGGCTACGCGGGCCTGAACATCACCTACCCGTGCAAGCAGGCGGTCATCCCGCACCTCGACGAACTCTCCGACGAGGCCCGCGCGATGGGCGCGGTCAACACCGTGGTGATCCGCGACGGCCGCCTGATCGGCCACAACACCGACGGCTCCGGCTGGGCCCGCGGCTTCACCCGCGCGCTGCCGGACGCCGACCTGCGCTGCGCGGTGCTGCTGGGTGCCGGCGGCGCCGGTGCCGCGATCGCGCACGCGGCGCTGCGCCTGGGCGTGCAGGCGCTGCGCATCCTCGACGTCGACCCGGCCCGCGCCCAGGCGCTGGCCGCCGAGCTCAACCGGCTGTACGAGGGCGAGCGCGCCTCCGGCTGGACCGATGTCGCCGCGGCGCTGGACGGCGCCACCGGCCTGATCCACGCCACGCCCACCGGCATGGACAAGCTGCCCGGCCTGCCGCTGCCGGCCGAGCTGGTGCGAGCGGACCTGTGGGTCTCCGAGGTCGTCTATTTCCCGCTCGAGACCGCGCTGCTCAAGCTCGCGCGCGAGCGCGGCTGCCGCATCAGCGACGGCGGCGGCATGGCCGTCGGCCAGGCGGTCGGGGCCTTCGAGCTGTTCACCGGCGTCACGCCGGATGCCGGCCGCATCGAGCAGCATTTCCGCGCGCTGGTCAGCCAGCGCCAGAACTGAACAGGAATCCTCCATGACCCTCGACCGCGAAGACATCGGCGAGCTGCCCAACCCGCTGGGGCTGCTGGGCATCGAATTCATCGAATACGCGACGAGCCGGCCGCAGGCGCTGGGCCAGGTGCTGGAGCGCCTGGGCTTCGTGCCGGTGGCGCGGCACCGCTCGCGCGAGGTGCTGCTGTACCGCCAGGGCGACATCAACATCATCGTCAATGCCCACCAGGGCGGGCTGTCGGGGCAGCCGGCGCCGACCGAGCGGCCGGTGATCGCGGCGGTGGCGCTGCGGGTGCGCGACGCGGCGCGGGCGTACCAGCGGGTGCTGGATCTGGGGGCGTGGGCGGTGCCGACGCAGGTCGAGGTGATGGAGCTCAACATTCCGGCGATCCACGGGGTGGGGTCGAGCCGGATCTACTTCGTCGACCGGCACCGCGAGTTCTCGATCTACGACGTGGACTTCGTGCCGATCCCGGGCGTGGACCCGAGGCCGGCGGCGCAGCACGGGCTGCATGTGTTCGGCGTGGTGCAGTACATCGGGCTGGACCGGATGGCGGACTGGAGCGCGTTCTACGGCGAGCTGTTCGGGTTTGCGGAGCTGCCGACCGAGCAGCGCTTCGGGGTGATGACCAAGGGCGCGATCCTGGCGAGTCCGTGCGGGCAGTTCCACTGGCAGCTGATCGAGCCGGAGCCGGATGCGGCGGACTTCGAGCATGACGAGCTGCTGCAGCGGGTGGCGTTCGGGTGCACGGACGTGCCGGTGGCGGTGGCGGCGATGAAGGACGCGGGCGTGGTCTTCGTCGAGAAGCCGGGCGGCGTGCACACCGACGCGCGCGGGGCGCTGACCGAGCCGCTGCTGGGCGAGCTGGTGTTCGAGCTGGTGCACGACCCGCGCGGAGGGGCGGAGGCATGACGATGGACACGACGCGCATCGCCCGCAACGTGGCCGACTTCGGCATGGACACCATCACGCTGGCCGGGCCGCTGGAGGCCAAGCTGCGCGCGGTGCGCGAGGCCGGCTTCACGCAGATCATGCTGGCCGCGCGCGACCTGGTCGGCCACCCCGAGGGCGTCGACGCCGCCGTGCAGGCGGTGCGCGACAGCGGCCTGCGGGTCACCGGCTTCCAGGTGCTGCGCGACTTCGAGGGCCTCTCCGACCACCTGCACGGCTACAAGATCGACATCGCCAAGCAGATGATCCTGATGGCGCGCCAGCTCGGCGCCCAGGTGCTGCTGGCGTGCTCGTCGACCTCGGTGCATGCCAGCGCCGACCCGCAGCGCATCGCCGCCGACCTGCGCAAGCTCGCGATGCTGGCCCTGCCGCACGGCATCCGCGTGGCCTTCGAGGCGCTGTCCTGGGGCCGGCACATCAACGAGTATCCGCAGTCGTGGGAGGTGGTCGAGATGGCCGACTGCCCCAATCTGGGCATCGGCATCGACTCGTACCACATCTTCGCCACCGACACCGCGCTCGACCGCCTGCAGGAGATCGACCCGGCCAAGATCTACCTGGTGCAGCTCTCGGACTTCATGTGGCAGCAGACCCGCTCGGTGCAGGAGCGCATCGACACCGCGCGCCACTTCCGGGTCTTCCCCGGCGAGGGCGTGCACTCCGGCGCGCTCACCGAGCTGGTCCTGAAGCTCGACGCCATGGGCTACCGCGGCGACTACAGCTTCGAGGTCTTCAACGACGACTACCAGCAGCTGCCCCTGCCCTATGTCGCCCGCCGCGCCTGGGACTCGGCCGTCTGGCTCGCCGAGGGCGTCCTGCGCCGCTCCGTGCCTCTGCCCGGGCACATGCGGCTGCATCGCGCGGCCTGAAGCGCCTCAGACCCCTGCCGCCATCGCCTCGCGCACGGCGGCGCACAGCTCGGCCAGATCGGGCGACACATCGTTGGCGCGGGTGGTCATCAGCACCGGCGAGGTCGCACCCGCGTCCGGGATCGACCGGTAGACGATGTCGTCGCGCCGCAGCTTGCGCACCGAAGCCGGCACCAGCGACACGCCCAGCCCCGCGGCCACCAGTCCGACGGCCGTCTGCAGCCCGTTGGTCTCGAAGGTGCGCGCCACCGGGCAGCCGCGGATGCGGAACTGCGCCAGGATCTGGTCGGCAAAGCTCGGCCGCGGCTGCGCCGGGTAGAGGATCAGCACCTCCTGCGACAGCGCCTGCAGCGTGACCGGCGCCGCCTGCGCGTCGTCGCCCGCCAGCGCGTGGCCCGAGGGCAGCACCGCCACCAGCGGCTCCTCCTCGATCAGCGTGTTGACCAGCCCCGGCGTGTCGACCGCCACCCGCCCGAAGCCGACATCGATCCGCCCCGACAGCAGCGCCTCGCTCTGCTGCAGCGAGGTCAGCTCGCTGAGCACCACGTCGATGTCGGGATGGCGGTCCATGAACTGCCGCACGCTGGTGGGCAGCGCGCCGTAGAGCATCGAGGGCACGAAGCCCACCCCGATCCAGCGCCGCCGCCCGCTGCCGAGCCGGCGGGTCGCGCGCGTGACCTCCTCCACCCGCGCCAGGACCTGCGTCGACTGCTCGAAGAAGAAGGCGCCGGCGCGGGTGAGCGTCAGCGGCCGGGTCGAGCGGTCGATCAGCGCCACGCCCAGCTCGTCCTCGAGCTGCTGGATCTGGCGCGACAGCGGCGGCTGCGCGATGTGCAGGCGCTCGGCCGCACGGGTGAAGTTCAGCGTGCTCGCCAGCGCCTCGAAGTAGCGCAGATGCCGCAGTTCCATTCATACCTCCTGGGTATCGAGAGAGAGCCGAACGATATTGGACACCCTGAAATGCCGGGTGGGAAGATGCTGTGGCCCGTACATCAAACCCAAAAAGGAGACATCCGATGACCTCGGACCTGACCCGCCGCTCGCTGCTGAAGGCGGCCCCGGCCGCCGCACTGGCCTCGACCTTCCCCGCCGTCCGCGCCGCCGGCGACACGGTGCGCATCGGCCTGGTCAGCCCGCAGACCGGCCCGCTGGCCGCCTTCGCCGAGCCCGACCGGTTCACGCTCGAGCAGGTGAGGAAGGCCACCGCCGGCGGCATCCTGATCGGCGGCAAGCGCCACGCGGTCGAGATCATCCTGAAGGACTCCCAGTCCAGCCCGAACAAGGCCGGCTCGGCCGCGGCGGACCTGATCCTGCGCGACAAGGTCGACCTGGTGCTGGCCTCGGCCACGCCGAGCACCTGCAACCCGGTGGCCGACCAGTGCGAGCTCAACGGCGTGCCCTGTCTGACGAACGACGCGCCGTGGCAGCCCTATTTCTTCGGCCGCAAGGGCGATCCGAAGAAGGGCTTCGAGTGGACCTACCACTTCTTCTGGGGCCTGGAGGACGTGATCGGCGCCTTCTCCGGCCTGTGGGGGCAGATGCCGGCCAGCCGAGCCATCGGCGCGCTGTGGCCCAACGACGAGGACGGCAACGCCTGGGGCGACGGCAGGATCGGATTCCCCTCGACGCTGGCCGCCAAGGGCTTCCGCGTCGTCGACCGCGGCCGCTTCCAGTCGCCGATCAACGACTTCTCCTCCTTCATCAGCGAGTTCAAGAAGCAGCAGGTCGAGATCGTCACCGGCGTGGTGCCGCCGCCCGACTTCGCCAACTTCTGGAACCAGGCCGGCCAGCAGGGCTTCCGGCCGAAGATCGTCACCGTGGCCAAGGCGACCGAGTTCCCGGCGGCGGTGGCGGCCTTCGGCGACCGCGCCGAGGGCCTGACGGTCGAGCTGATGTGGAGCCCCGGCCACCCGTTCAAGTCGACGATGACCGGCCAGAGCGCACGCGAGCTGGCCGACGCCTACCAGGGCGCCACCGGCCGGCCGTGGATCGTCACGCTGGGCTTCAAGCAGGCGCTGTTCGAGGTGGCGCTGGACGTGCTCCGGCGCTCGGCCGAGCGCAGCCCCCAGGCCATCCG